>NZ_LEKE01000011.1:0-186747 GCF_001029585.1 Rhodococcus sp. ARP2
ACCTCTGGTGTGCCAGTTGTTCCGCCAGGAGCACCGCTGGTTAGCTACGTTCGGAAGGGATAACCGCTGAAAGCATCTAAGCGGGAAGCCTGTTCCAAGATGAGGTTTCTCACCCCCTCGAGGGGGTAAGGCCCCCGGCAGACCACCGGGTTGATAGGCCAGAACTGGAAGTGCAGTAATGCATGCAGGTGACTGGTACTAATAGGCCGAGGACTTACCACAAAGAAGCTACGCGTCCACTGTGCGGTATCTGAAACAACACACAGATACTGATGAGAAACTCTGTTTTCTCCGTCATCCATCCACCCGGTAACGGGTTCGGGTTGGTGCACGGTGAAACCAGGTGATCAGAAGTTGGTTACTGTGACAGTTTCATAGAGTTACGGCGGTCATAGCGAAGGGGAAACGCCCGGTCCCATTCCGAACCCGGAAGCTAAGCCCTTCAGCGCCGATGGTACTGCACTCGACAGGGTGTGGGAGAGTAGGACACCGCCGAACACCCGTTAACCGAAAGGGGACCCAACATATTGGGTCCCCTTTCGTGCGTTGTATGAGAGGAATGACTGTGTCGGAGAATGGCGACGAGCGTCGGTCCTTCCGTGGGGGAGGAGCGCCTCGATCAGGTGGCCCCCGTCGTGACAACGACGGGCGTGGATCACGCGGCGCTGCAGGCGGAGACCGCCGCGGTGGTGCCGGAGACAACAACCGTGGCGGTGCTGGAAACAGTAACCGTGGCGGCGGATTCAACGGCGGACAGCGTCGCGGCGGCGAGGGTGGGTTCACCCCTCGTGGACGCGACGGCGACCGCAACCGTCAGCAAGCACGACCTGACGAACCGGATTTGCCCGACAACGTAGAGCCCACCGAGTTGGACCCGGCCGTGCGTCGGGATCTGCTCAGCCTCGACAAGGACAACGCCAACACAGTTGCGCGTCACCTCGTCATGGCAGGCAAGCTTGTCGACGAAGACCCGGAACTTGCACTGCTCCACGCGCGCGCTGCTCGTCAGCGCGCCGGCCGAATTGCGGTCGTTCGTGAAGCTGCTGGAATCACCGCGTACCACGCCGGTGAATGGGCTGAAGCTCTCTCCGAGCTTCGCGCTGCCCGACGAATGGCTGGTGGACCGGGTCTGATCGCTGTCATGGCCGACTGCGAACGCGGTTTGGGTCGACCCGAACGCGCCATCGAGCTCGGCCGTAGCGACGAGGCTGCCCTGCTTTCCGGCGACGAGGCTTCGGAGTTGAGGATCGTGGTCGCCGGCGCCCGCATGGATCTCGGTCAGTTCGATCAGGCAGTTGTCACACTGCAGACCAAGGATCTTGACGCAGCGCGTACCGGTGAAGCGGCGGCTCGGCTTTTCTATGCGTACGCTGATGCCCTCGTTGCAGCAGGTCGTGTCGAAGACGGATTGAAGTGGTTCCTCAATGCTGCAGCTGCAGACCTCGAGGGTGACACGGATGCTGAAGAACGGGTGGCCGAGTTGACCGGAGAAGATCAGTGACCGTGCTTCGTACTCAGTACGACGTACTTTTGCTCGATCTCGACGGCACGCTGTACGCCGGAGCTCATGCGATTCCCGGCACCCAGGCTGCGTTGGGTCAGGGTACGCAGGCTCTGTACTACGTGACCAACAATGCGAGTCGCTCGCCTTCGGCAGTGTCCGCGCATCTGACCGAACTCGGTTTCGATTCCGAAGACGATCGCGTGGTCACCAGTTCTCAAACGGCGGTGCGCCTGTTGGCTGAGCGTCTCGAACCCGGTGCCGCCGTACTTGTCGTCGGTACCGACGCATTGGCCGACGAGGTGACACGCGTCGGGTTGTTTCCGGTGCGCGAATTCGCGGATTCCCCGGTTGCAGTCGTCCAAGGACATTCGACGGAGACCAACTGGTCGATCCTCGCCGAGGCATGCTTGGCGATCAGGGCCGGGGCGCTGTGGGTGGCTGCGAACCTGGACACCACACTGCCGTCGGAACGGGGTTTGGTGCTCGGCAACGGCTCGATGGTGGCGGCTCTGCGCGCCGCCACGAGGCAGGAACCCTTGGTGGCAGGCAAGCCTGCTGCACCGCTGATGGAGGATGCGCTTGCACGCAGTGGGTGCTCGCGTCCACTGGTCGTCGGTGATCGCTTGGACACTGATATCGAAGGCGCACATGCTGTTTCGATCGACTCACTGTTGGTACTGACCGGTGTGAGCACGCCGGGCGACGTACTGCGGGCGCCGATTGAGCAGCGCCCCACCTACATTGCAGCAACTCTGGATTCGCTCAATCAGCCGGCCGTCGAATCGCTGGTCGGTGCGGACTCCAAGTGGTCTGTCTCCGTGAACGGGTCGGCGCTGGTTGTCGACGGCCCGGTTGTCGGGCACGAGATGTCGCTTCTACGTGCGGTTGCGCCTGTCGCATGGGCTAATCCGTCGTTCCAGACCCTGGAAGCGTCGGATGCCGGCGTGGCGGATCTGTTTGCTTCCTGGCTCGTCTGATTTCTCGCAAATGTGTTCGACTCGCGGGGGTGCGGGTGTATGCGCAACCGAGAGTCATGCACTAACGTTGTGCCCGATGAGCACGCCGACACCGCACCCCGGAAACTCGAGCAACGGATCACCGCTGCCCGGGTCACGCCCTACCGTCGATCCGGAACGAATACGTTCCGACGTCGACGGTTTGCTGGCACGCCTCGGCGGCATCGAACACGATCCGAACGATCATCACGGAGCAGGTGTGATTCCGCAGAAGGCACATATTTTGGAACAGGCACACGAGGTGCTCGTCCAGGCACTCGCCTCTGTGGACAGGGCTTGACGTGGCACGTAGAGCACGGGTGGACGCCGAATTGGTCCGTCGCGGTCTGGCACGATCGAGAGATCATGCGCAGGAACTGATCTCCGCGGGCCGAGTTCTCATTTCCGGAGCCGTTGCGACCAAGCCCGCGACGGCGATCGAAGCCGGAACGCCGCTTCGGGTCGTCGAGGTGGAGCAGGAAGTCTCGTGGGCGTCGCGCGGTGCTCACAAACTGATCGGTGCCCTTGACGCCTTCGGTACCGAAGGATTGACGGTCGAAGGTCGCCGGTGCCTCGACGCCGGCGCTTCCACCGGCGGGTTCACGGACGTTCTGCTGACACGCGGTGCGAAGGAAGTTGTCGCCGTCGACGTCGGTTACGGCCAATTGGTGTGGCGCCTGCAGTCCGACGACCGAGTGCATGTCATCGACCGAACCAATGTTCGCGCTATCGATGCCGAGACGATCGGCGGAACTGTCGATCTCGTTGTCGCGGACCTGTCGTTCATCTCTCTCAAACTGGTACTCGGGGCGTTTGTCGCCTGTACCGCTGACGGCGCGGACCTGGTTCCGATGGTCAAGCCTCAGTTCGAGGTGGGCAAGGACCGCGTCGGTGCCGGTGGCGTCGTACGAGATCCGGAATTGCGAATCTCCGCTGTGCTCGACGTGTCGGAGGCTGCTGCAAAGGTAGGTCTGCGGACGTTAGGTGTCGTGGCCAGCCCATTGCCCGGTCCGTCGGGAAATGTCGAGTATTTCCTGTGGCTTCGAAAGACGGGTACATCCGGCGATGAAGAGACGGATACCGACGCCGAGACGAACACCGAGGGAATTCCTGCGGTGGAGGACATGATTCGCAAGGCTGTAGAGGAAGGGCCCCAGTGAACGCGGTCACGAACGGCGAGTCGCGCGAGATCCTTCTTGTCGCACACCCTGGTCGACGTGACATCACGGAAACTGCCAAGCGGGTCGGGAAGATCTTCGAGCGCGCGGGAATTGGACTGCGAGTCCTCGTCGACGAAGCAGACAGCTCGCGCATCGAAGCAATGACGGAACCAGAGGGTTTCTCTGCGCCGGGTCTCGACGTCACGGTTGTTCATCCCGGCCCTGATGCTGCCGTTGGATGCGAGTTGGTACTTGTTCTCGGTGGCGACGGCACGTTTCTGCGCGCCGCCGAACTCGCTCAAGAAGCGTCCATTCCTGTACTGGGCATCAACCTCGGACGGATCGGATTTCTGGCAGAGACCGAGGCCGAGCATCTCGACGAGGCTCTCGCACAGGTAGTTCGCAAGGAATATCGCGTCGAGTCCCGTATGACACTCGACGTCGTGATTCGGGTGGACGACGAGATCATCGACCGCGGGTGGGCGCTCAACGAGGCCAGTATCGAGAACCGTTCGCGTCTGGGAGTTCTCGAAGTTGTCCTCGAAGTCGATGGCAGACCGGTGTCCGCGTTCGGTTGCGACGGTGTTCTCGTGTCAACTCCCACAGGCTCGACCGCTTATGCATTTTCCGCAGGCGGCCCCGTCGTGTGGCCCGAACTCGAAGCATTGCTCGTCGTACCCAGCAACGCGCATGCGCTGTTCGCGCGGCCGTTGGTCACCAGCCCGAATTCGATCATCGCGGTGGAGACCGTCGCAGGCAGCCACGACGGCCTGGTCTTCTGCGACGGCCGTCGTACCTTGGAACTGCCTGCCGGCGCTCGCGTCGAGATCGTTCGCGGCGCCACTCCCGTCAAGTGGGTCCGGTTGGACTCTGCGCCTTTCGCTGATCGGATGGTTCGCAAGTTCGAGCTTCCGGTTACCGGATGGCGAGGAAGGAAGCCTTAATCGTGCTCGCAGAGATCCGTATCGACAGTCTTGGTGTGATCTCCGAGGCCAGCGCCCAGTTTCACGAGGGCCTGACCGTCCTGACCGGTGAAACCGGCGCAGGTAAAACGATGGTCGTCACCAGCTTGCACCTCCTCAGCGGAGCGCGAGCGGATGCCGGTCGAGTGCGGTTGGGCGCGTCGCGAGCCGTTGTCGAAGGACGATTCATCGCCGACGACGTCTCACCGGCCACCGAGCGTGAGATCGTCCGAATCCTGGAATCGTCCGGCGCCGAGCGCGACGAGGACGGGACCATCATCGCCGTCCGGACAGTCGGCAGCGATGGGCGGTCACGGGCTCATCTCGGCGGACGAAGCGTGCCGGCGGGAGTTCTCTCCGAATTCACGGACCCACTTCTGACTGTCCACGGACAGAACGATCAGCTGCGATTGCTTCGTCCCGACCAGCAACGCAACGCGCTGGACCGCTTCGGGGACAAGGCAATCGGAACGCTACTGACGAGGTACCGCAAACACCGTCGTGAATGGCTCGATGCTCGTTCGGAGTTGATCGAGCGCACGTCGAAGGCTCGTGAACTGGCACAAGAAGCAGATCAGTTGACCTTCGCGCTCAACGAAATCGACGGCGTGGCACCCGAGCCCGGCGAGGACACGGCGATCGTTGCCGAAGTTCGTCGACTCAGTGAACTCGATTCGCTCCGCTCCGCTGCCGAAGAGGCGCACGCTGCGCTCGCCGGTAGTGACGACATGGCAAGCGGCGACGTCGGTGTCATGCCGGCGCTAGACCTGATGTCCGAAGCGAGGGCGCGCATCGAGTCGGTCACCGACGCCGATCTGGACGGCCTCGGTTCCCGGTTGGCCGACGCTATTGCCGTCGTCACCGACGTTGCCGGTGACCTGAACACCTACCTGTCCGGGCTGCCCGCAGACCCGGGTGCTCTGGACTCTTTGTTGTCGCGGCAATCGGAACTGAAGACTCTGACTCGCAAGTACGCCGCCGATGTCGACGGTGTTCTCGAATGGGCAGATACTGCTCGCGCTCGTCTATCCAAACTCGACGTGTCCTCGGATGCGTTGTCACTGTTGGCCAAGCAGGTCGAGGAGACGGCTGGCCTGACCGCGGAAGCCGCTACCAAGCTGAGCGCCGCGCGAGTAAAGGCGGCGGCAAAGCTCGCCAAAGCCGTCAGCGCGGAACTCGCCGGTCTGGCGATGGGACGTGCGGGCCTCGAGGTGACTGTGCGTTCGCAGCCTGCCGGCCCGCAGGACTCGGCGCCGCTCAGTGTCGGGGGAGTAGACCTGCATGCCGGGTCTGCCGGCGTCGACGAGGTGGAATTTCGCCTGTCCGCGCACAGTGGAGCGCCGTCACTTCCGATCAGTAAGAGCGCTTCCGGTGGTGAGCTGTCACGCGTCATGCTGGCGCTCGAGGTTGTTCTCGCTGGTAGCGACACCGGTGCGACGATGGTTTTCGACGAGGTGGACGCGGGGGTCGGTGGCCGCGCTGCTGTCGAGATCGGCCGCCGATTGGCGAAACTTGCTCGCACGCATCAGGTTATCGTTGTCACCCACCTTCCGCAGGTTGCTGCGTTTGCCGACACCCACCTCGTGGTGGACAAGGTCGACGACAAAGGCGGAGTGGTGAGCAGTGGCGTGCGGACCTTGTCGGATTCGGATCGGGTGGTCGAATTGGCCCGTATGTTGGCAGGGCTGGACGACACCGAAACCGGTCGTGCGCACGCCGAAGAACTGCTCGAGATCGCGAATGCGGCCCGCGTCACAGATTGAAGGTTCTGTGGTGTTGGTGTGACTGATGTGGTAGTTGTCGGCGCGCCTCCACCGGTCAACGCGGTTTCAGGTTCATCATCGAAGCCATGAAGATGCCCGGATTGCTCTCACGTAACACCGAATCCTTGCCTGGGATCAGTGGCATCGCCAGGGCCGATCGGAACACGGCGAAGCTTCTGCGCCGTGTCGGTCCTGGAGACATCGTGATCCTCGACGAAATCGACATCGATCGCCGGACCGCCGATGCTCTGGTGAAAGCCGGAGTCATGGCCGTGGTCAACGCGTCGCCGTCGATTTCGGGGCGGTACCCCAACCTCGGACCGGAAGTGATCGTCGCCAACGACATCGTTCTGATCGATGCCGTCGACGGTGATGTCTTCAAGAACATCAAGGACGGAAGCAAGATCCGCCTGCACGAGGGCGAGATCTTCAACGGCGAGAAGAGCCTCGTCAAGGGCGAAGAGCAGACCGAGGCCGAAATCTCCGACCGGATGATCGAGGCCAAGACCGGCCTGGTCGATCACTTGGAAGCGTTCTCGGGTAACACCATCGAGTTCATCCGCACCGAAAGCCCGTTGCTCATCGACGGAATCGGTGTTCCGGACATCGATATCGACTTGAAGGACCGCCATGTCGTGGTCGTCTCCGACGGCCCCGAACGCGAGACCGATCTGAAGAACCTCAAGCCCTTCATCAAGGAGTATTCGCCGATCTTGATCGGTGTCGGCGCAGGTGCGGACGTGTTGAGCAAGGCCGGATACCGCCCCGATCTGATCGTGGGCGACCCGGAGGAAATCACCAGTTCCACGCTCAAGTCCGGCGCGGAAGTTGTTCTGCCTGCAGACCAGGACGGTCATGCGGCGGGGCTTTCCCGAATCCAGGATCTCGGTATCGGGGCGATGACGTTCCCGGCGACCTGCTCACCGACCGACCTTGCCCTGCTGCTTGCCGATCACCACGGAGCTTCACTGATCGTGACGGTCGGCAACGTGGTGTCCTTGGACGAGTTCTTCGACCGTGGGCGTCGTGAAAGCAATCCGTCGGCGTTCATGACACGGCTCAAGGTTGGACCGAAACTGGTCGATGCCAAGGCCGTCGCAACTCTGTATCGAAGTCGAGTGTCCGGCGGCGCGATCGCGCTCCTGGTGCTCGCCGCCCTGGTGGCAGTGATCGTCGCCCTGGTCGTGTCCAATGCCGGTAGTGAAGTTCTCGACTGGGCAATCGCAACGTGGAACAGCTTCGCGCTGTGGGTTCAGGGGCTCTTCAAGTGATTTCGATGCGTCAACATGCAATTTCCATAGCGGCAATCTTTCTGGCACTCGCGATCGGCGTGGTGCTCGGTTCCGGAATGCTGTCGAGTGGATTGCTGTCCGGTCTGCGTGACGACAAGGCGGACCTGCAGAACGAGATCGAAGACCTCAATCAACAGTCCAATCAGCTTCAGCAGCAACTCAATTCCGCGGACGGCTTCGATGCCGCTGTCGGCGGTCGCGTCGTGCGTGACAGTCTCGCTGGTCGCACCGTCGTCGTCATCACGGCACCGGACGCGGATCCCAGTGATCTCGACGGTGTCAACCGACTCGTCACTGCCGCCGGCGGCGCCGTGACCGGACGCGTCTCGCTCACCGATTCGTTTGTCGACGCCACCGGCGGTGACCGTTTGCGGACCGTCGTCACCAATGTCATCCCTGCGGGGATCACCCTCAAGACCGGTGCGGTCGATCAGGGCAGTCTCGCAGGTGATCTGCTCGGTTCGGTTCTGCTTCTCAACGGGCAGAACAGCGAACCGCAGAGCACTCCGGACGAGATGAATCTCGCGCTCGACTCGCTGCGTAGCGCCGGTTTCATCAGCTACGACGACGGAGCGGTCAAGCCGGCTCAGCTCGCCGTGGTTCTCACCGGCGACAACAAGAGTGAATCCGACGCAGCCACGGGTAACCGCGGCGCCGTCATCGCCCGGTTTGCCGGTGCTCTCGACGGACGCGGCGCAGGAACGATTCTCGCGGGCCGGCCTGGCTCGGCCGAGGGCAGTGGTCCGGTTGCCGTCGCGCGTGCGGACGCGGCGCTCTCAGCGGGCTTGACGACCATCGACAACATCGACCGGGAATCGGGCAAGATCACGACGCCGTTGGCACTTCAGGAACAGTTGAACGGCGGCGCCGGCCGCTACGGCACGGGACCGGGAGCGGCGGCGGTTACCGTCGGCGCACCCACCAACTGAACACCCCGGTATTGATACGCCGGTCACATCGGGGGCGGAAAGTCGGCGCGTTGTAGGCACCGACCCCCGATAGGTGTTACCGTGAAATCCCGTGGGTCGGCAGGCCCCAGCATGCTTCATCAGACCAAGCCCTGCACAGTCGTCACGGGAGCCCCTTTGCCACAGTCACGCACTAACACGCGTACCGCCACCAAGCACATCTTCGTCAGCGGAGGTGTAGCTTCCTCGCTCGGCAAAGGTTTGACCGCCTCGAGCCTGGGACAGTTGTTGACCGCGCGGGGAATGCGCGTGACCATGCAGAAGCTCGATCCCTATCTCAATGTGGATCCGGGCACCATGAACCCCTTCCAGCACGGCGAGGTCTTCGTCACCGAAGACGGTGCCGAGACCGACCTCGACGTCGGGCACTACGAGCGGTTCCTAGACCGTGACCTGTCCGGTCAGGCGAACGTCACCACCGGCCAGGTGTACTCGACGGTCATCGCCAAGGAACGTCGTGGCGAGTACCTCGGTGACACCGTTCAGGTCATCCCGCACATCACCGATGAGATCAAGCGTCGCATCCTCGAGATGAGCGGCCCGGATCTGCAGGGACACCGCCCGGATGTCGTGATCACCGAAATCGGTGGAACCGTCGGCGACATCGAATCGCAGCCCTTCCTGGAAGCCGCTCGCCAGGTCCGCCACGACGTCGGCCGCGACAACGTCTTCTTCCTGCACGTCTCCCTCGTGCCGTACCTCGGCCCCTCCGGAGAACTCAAGACCAAGCCCACGCAGCACTCGGTTGCGTCGTTGCGCAGCATCGGCATTCAGCCCGACGCGCTGATCCTTCGTTGCGATCGTGACGTTCCGCAGGGCCTCAAGAACAAGATCGCGCTGATGTGCGACGTGGACGTCGACGCCTGCATTTCGACGCCCGACGCTCCCTCGATCTACGACATCCCGAAGGTTCTGCACCGTGAGGGCCTCGACGCCTACGTCGTTCGCCAGCTCGGTCTCCCGTTCCGCGACGTCGACTGGACCGTGTGGGGCAACCTCCTCGATCGTGTTCACCAGCCGCGTGAGACCGTGCGCGTCGCGTTGGTCGGCAAGTACGTCGACCTGCCCGACGCATACCTCTCCGTCACCGAGGCACTGCGCGCCGGTGGATTTGCCAACCGGTCGAAGGTCGAGATCTCCTGGGTTCCGTCGGATGCCTGTGAGACGGAAGCCGGAGCGCAGGCCGCTCTCGGTGACGTCGACGGTGTTCTGATCCCGGGCGGCTTCGGCATTCGCGGCATCGAGGGCAAGCTCGGCGCGATCCGTTTCGCACGTTCGCGCAAGCTGCCGCTGCTGGGTCTGTGCCTGGGTCTGCAGTGCGTCGTCATCGAAGCTGCTCGCAGCGTCGGCCTCGACGATGCCAACTCGGCCGAGTTCGAGCCGGACACCAAGCACCCGGTCATCTCCACGATGGCTGATCAGGAAGACGTCATCGCCGGTGACGCCGACCTCGGTGGCACCATGCGTCTGGGTGCATACCCGGCCGTGCTGACCAAGGGTTCCGTCGTCGCTCAGGCCTACGGAACCGAGGACGTCTCCGAGCGTCACCGTCACCGCTACGAGGTCAACAACACCTACCGCGACCGGATTGCCAAGTCCGGCTTGCAGTTCAGCGGAACCTCGCCGGACGGTCACCTGGTCGAGTTCGTCGAGTACCCGCGTGAGCAGCATCCGTTCTTCGTTGCCACCCAGGCACACCCGGAGCTCAAGAGCCGCCCGACGCGCCCGCACCCGCTGTTCGCCGCCTTCGTCGAAGCAGCGTTGACGTACAAGCTCGAAGAGCGCCTGCCCGTCGACGTCCACGGTGACGAGAAGATCGACACCGCTGCCACCGAGACAGCGCTCGACGCTGCAGTCGAGAACGTGGAAAAGGTCTAGCCACAGATGAGCGATCCCGGTCGGCACGAATTCGACACCCTCGGCTCCAAGACGGTCTACACCGGCGCGATCATCGCGTTGCGCGTCGACACCGTTGCGATGCCTGGTGGTCAGCGTGCCGATCGGGAAGTCGTCGAACACCACGGCGCCGTTGCCGTCGTGGCACTGGACGAGCACGACAACCTGGTGCTGATTCACCAGTACCGTCACCCGCTCGGGCACCGGTTGTGGGAAATCCCTGCCGGTCTGCTCGACGCTGCGGGGGAGAGCCCGGTCGAGGCGGCAGCGCGTGAGCTGGGCGAAGAAACCGGACTCGGTGCCGACCGATGGTCGGTGCTGGTCGATGTAGCTCTCTCACCCGGGTTCACGGACGAGGCGGTTCGCGTCTTCCTCGCCGAGGGTCTGCACGAGGTGGAGCGCGACGATCCCGAACACGAAGAAGCCGATCTCGAGATTTCGCGAGTTCCGCTCGCCGACGCCGTCGACATGGCGCTGCGCGGCGACATCGTCAATGCCACCGCGGTATCGGGCATTCTCGCGATCGCTACCGCACGCTCGACGGGAAAGCCGCTACGCCCGGCCGACGCACCGTGGCCCGACCGTCCTCGCGCATTCGGAGAACGCAAGTCGCGAGCCTGAAGTGCTTGCCCGACAGGTGGACTCGTATCTCGACCATCTAGCGGTCGAGCGAGGATCTGCGCGCAACACTCTGCTTTCGTATCGCCGCGACCTGAATCGGTATGCGGAGTACCTGAACGGGCGTGGCATCGACGACGTCGCGGGCGTGACGGAGAACGACGTCACCGAATTCGTGACACATCTGCGCCTGGGTGACAAAGATGCCGGCGTCGTACCGTTGGCGGCCAGTTCGGCAGCGAGGACCCTGATCGCGGTCCGCGGATTCCACAAGTTCTCCGCCGCCGAGGGCCTGGTCGGTGTCGATGTGGCTCGAACGGTCAAGCCGCCGACGCCCGGACGCAAGTTGCCCAAAGCTCTGCCGCTCGACGACGTGATCGCCCTACTCGACGCTTCGGGTGGCGGTGCGGCCGGTGACGGGCCCCGCGACCTGAGGGATCGCGCTCTGCTCGAGCTTCTGTACTCGACCGGAGCACGCATCACCGAGGCGATCGATCTGGACGTCGACGACATCGACACCGAAACCCGTTCCGTGCTGCTCAAGGGCAAGGGCGGCAAGCAGCGGATCGTCCCCGTAGGCAGGCCGGCGATCGCCGCCGTAGACGCGTATCTCGTCCGCGGGCGCCCCAGCCTCGCGACGCGTGGTGTTCCTGCCCTCTTTCTCAACGCTCGCGGGGGACGCCTCTCGCGTCAGAGTGCATGGCAGATTCTTCAGGACGCGGCCGCGTCGGCCGGGATCAAGGCGGACGTCTCACCCCATACGCTCAGGCACTCGTTTGCCACCCACCTGCTCGACGGCGGCGCGGACGTACGTGTCGTGCAGGAACTTCTCGGTCACGCTTCGGTAACCACGACGCAGATCTACACACTGGTCACCGTCACAGCGCTGCGCGAAGTGTGGGCTCAGGCACACCCACGCGCCCGTTAGGCGTTGGTTGGCTCATGCGTGTCTGCGAGACCATTCGGTGATGTAAGCGGTAGCGTTCAAGGAGCGCGAGCGGCCTCCACCGCAGTTTCGGGGGTTTGCCGGCGCCGAGAGCAACCGCCGAAAGAGTAGGGGAGCATCGGACCGTGTCGACATCGCAGCCACCAGCGGCGGAGTCCGCGCCGCCGCATGTCAATGCCCAACTCTTCGAGCGCGTGAACGAATCAGCACCAGCTGTACCCTCCGAACCAGAGGCGATGTTCGAAATAGATACGACGCCAGTAGCCTCTCCACCTGCGGAAACCCCTGCTGTTTCCACGGAAGAACTCGGTCCGACGGGCCGGCCGGTCCGCGAGGTACCCCAACCGACACCGTTGGCGCATCACGGACCCGCGATGATCATCGCGATGTGCAACCAGAAGGGCGGCGTCGGCAAGACGACGTCGACCATCAACCTGGGCGCGTCGTTGGCCGAATACGGTCGCCGAGTGCTCTTGGTGGATCTCGATCCCCAAGGAGCGTTGTCTGCTGGTCTGGGCGTTCAGCATCACGACCTGGAACTGACCGTCCACAATCTCCTGGTCGAACCGCGTGTGTCCATCGACGACGTGTTGATGCGCACTCGGGTGGACGGTCTGGACCTGCTCCCCAGCAACATCGACCTTTCGGCTGCCGAGATTCAATTGGTCACCGAGGTCGGGCGTGAGCAGACTTTGGGGCGCGTGCTGCACCCGGTTCTCGATCGGTACGACTACGTGCTCATCGACTGCCAGCCGTCGCTTGGCCTGCTCACGGTGAATGCGCTGGCGTGCGCCGATTCGGTCATCATTCCGATGGAATGCGAGTACTTCAGCCTCCGCGGCCTGGCACTTCTCAACGACACCGTCGAAAAGGTGCACGACCGTCTCAATCCGAAGCTCGAGTTGGCCGGCATCGTCGTCACGATGTTCGACGCCCGGACCCTGCACGCTCGTGAGGTGATGGCGCGAGTGGTCGAGGTGTTCGGCGACGTCGTCTACGACACGGTGATCAACCGCACCGTTCGATTCCCCGAAACCAGCGTTGCCGGTGAGCCGATCACGACGTGGGCGCCGAAATCGGCTGGCGCCGAGGCATATCGAGCCTTGGCCCGCGAGGTCATTCACCGGTCTGGTCGTTAGTGGAACTGATTGCATCGCAAGAAGATCCGGTCGAAGTCGAGCCGGATTCGATCGATCCGAACGTGCCGACCGACGCTCAGACCGCAGCCAAGGCTGCCGGTTTTCGAGTCACTCTCCGGAACTTCGAAGGCCCGTTCGATCTGCTGTTGAACCTGATCAATCAACGGCAGCTCGACGTCACCGAAGTCGCCCTTCACACCGTCACGGACGATTTCATCGCGTACACCAAGGAACTCGGCAGTGCGATGGGCCTTGATCAGACGACGGAATTCCTGGTTGTCGCAGCTACGCTTCTGGATCTGAAAGCGGCCAGGTTGTTGCCCGCCGGGCAGGTCGAGGACGCGGAGGATCTGGCGCTTCTCGAAGCACGCGATCTTCTCTTCGCACGCCTGCTGCAGTACCGGGCGTACAAACAAGTCGCGGCACTGTTCGGTGAGTTGGAGGAAGCAGCGCTGCGGCGCTATCCGCGCTCGGTTGCCGTCGAGGATCAGTTCACCGAACTCCTGCCCGAGGTGTTGTTGGGCGTCGACCCTCAGCGTTTTGCGGAGATCGCGGCGACGGTGTTCACACCGCGTCCGGTGCCGACAGTGGGCCTCGATCACCTCCATGTGTCCAATATCTCGATACCCGAACAGGCCGAGCGAATTCTCGAGTTGCTGCGCGAGCGAGGCATCGGGGAGTGGACACCATTCGGGGACCTCGTTGCCGAGTGCGAAATCACTGTCGAGATAGTGGCAAGGTTTCTCGCATTGCTCGAGCTGTATCGCCGGCAGGTCATCGTGTTCGAGCAACCCGAGGCCCTCGGACCGCTGATGGTGAGTTGGACCGGAGACGACCCGGCCGCGCCGGTCACAGAGGAGGACTACGGATGAATGCCGAACCGACGGAATCAGAGTCTTCGCAGCTAGACGAGATTATCGAGCCTACCGACGACGCCCCGGAGTCCGAAGAGTCTGCACCCGATTTCGACCTCGACGACGATCAACTCGACGCAGTGCTGGAGTCGCTTCTGCTAGTCGTGGATTCGCCGGCGGAAGTGAACCAACTCGCATCTGTCACCGGAACCGCACCGGAGCGCGTCGAAGAACGCCTGACGTCGATGTCGGCCGCATTGACCGCTCGCGGCAGCGGAATGGACCTTCGCTACGCGGGCGACGGATGGCGTCTGTACACGCGACAAGAGTTTGCCCCGTACGTGGAAAAGCTGCTATTGGACGGCGCACGCACCAAATTGACCAGGGCGGCATTGGAAACTTTGGCCGTAGTCGCATACCGTCAACCGTTGACTCGTGCGCGGATCAGTGCGGTACGAGGCGTCAACGTGGACGGGGTGGTACGCACCCTCCTTGCCCGCGGACTGATCGCGGAAGCCGGGCCTGACCCGGACACCAACGCGACACGGTACTCCACGACCGAACTGTTCCTCGAACGGCTCGGGCTGGCCTCGCTCAGCGAGCTCCCGGAGTTGGCCCCGCTCTTGCCTGATGTCGATCTCATCGACGACATCAGCGAAAGCCTGGAATCCGATCCGCGATTTGCGAGAATGAACAAGGCAGACGTGCCCACTGAGGTAGTGGACACCGAAGTCGACGACTGACCGGAATCCGGCCGTCGTCAGCACCGAGAAAGACCCGACCACGCTCGGGAAACAGTAGAAAACTGACAGGAAAAAAGTGAACAATCCCGCTCGCCGAGATGGCACACCGGACCGTAACAACTCCCGCGACAACCGCGGCGCACGCAGCGATGTCCCCCGTGGTGGTCGCAGCGACGCCCCCCGCGGTGGTCGCAGCGACGCCCCCCGCGGCGCACGTAGCGAAGCGCCCCGTGGTGGACGCAGCAACACTTCCCGCAGTACCTCCGGATACGACCGCAACGCCGGATCCGACCGTCCCCGCACGGACGACCGTCGCGGTGGATTCAATGATGACCGTCGCCCGCCGCGCAGCGACGACCGTCGCCCCGCACGTACGGACGACCGTCGTGGTGGCTACAACGACGATCGTCGCGGACCGCGCACTGACGACCGCCGCGGACCCCGCAGCGACGACCGCCGTACCCCCCACGTAGACGCCCGTCGGGCACCGCGCGGTGGCGCCGACCGTCGTAGTGACGATCAGCGCGGCGCACGCCCCGACGCTCCTCGCGGCGGCGCATGGTCGAACGCACCTCGTGGATCCAAGTTCGACGGACCTCCGCGCAAGCGCCCGGCAGCTCCCACACCGCCGGCGACCAACAAGCGTGGCAAGCCGAAGACCGAGAAGCCGCAGCGCGTCGTCTCTCAGAACCCGTTGGTCTCAAACGCCAAGCCGGCACGTCATCAGCATGCCGAGATCACCAAGCACGACGGCCCGCCGAAGGGCGACGGCGTCCGCTTGCAGAAGGTGCTGGCTCAGGCCGGCGTCGCATCACGCCGTGCAGCTGAAGAACTGATCGACCAGGGTCGCGTCGAGGTCGACGGCCGCATCGTGGTCGAGCAGGGTCTGCGTGTCGACCCCGAGAACGCAGTGGTTCGTGTCGACGGCGTCCGCGTCGTCGTGCAGAAGGACCTCGTCTACCTCGCGATGAACAAGCCGCGTGGCTGGCAGTGCACCATGTCCGACGATCTCGGTCGTCCGTGCGTCGGTGACATCGTCTCCGAGCGCGTTCAGTCGGGTCAGCGGCTCTTCCATGTCGGCCGTCTCGACGCCGACACCGAAGGCTTGCTCCTCTTCACCAACGACGGCGATTTGGCTCACCGCCTGATGCACCCGTCGTTCGAGGTTCCGAAGACGTACCTCGCCACGGTTCACGGCGTTGTCGAGCGCAGCACCGGCAAGCAGCTGCGTGACGGTGTCACTCTCGATGACGGTCCGGCCAAGGTGGACGCGTTCACCGTGCTCGAGATCAACGAGGGCAAGACGCTCGTCAAGCTCGTACTGCACGAGGGCCGTAAGCACATCGTGCGTCGCCTCCTCGATGCCGTCGGTCACCCCGTTGTCCGTCTGGTTCGCACCAACGTCGGAGTTGTCGCTCTCGGCGATCAGCGTCCGGGAACGCAGCGCGTCCTCGGACGTAGCGAGGTCGGTGGACTGTACGAGGCGGTCGGCCTGTGACCGATTCGTCCATGCCGCTGGTAGTCGCTATGGACGGACCGTCCGGAACCGGCAAGTCCAGCGTCTCTCGCGCGTTGGCGCAGCGTTTGGGTGCTCGCTACCTCGACACCGGAGCCATTTACCGGATCGCGACCCTGCACGTGCTGCGTCAGGGAATCGATCTGGCTGATTCCGCCGCGATCACCGCCGCAGTTGCGGCATTGCCGTGGTCCATCGGTACCGATCCAAGCAGTGAGCAGGTGCAACTCGACGGCGCGGATGTCAGCGAGGAGATCCGCGGCGACGCGGTCACCAAAGCTGTCTCTGCGGTGTCGGCCGTACCCGAAGTTCGCGACCTGCTGGTCGCCACTCAGCGTGAGTTGGCGGCCGGTGCGGAGCGGATCGTCGTGGAAGGTCGCGACATCGGAACCGTCGTACTCCCCGATGCAGACGTCAAGATCTTCTTGACCGCATCGGCGGAAACCCGTGCGGCACGGCGCAATACGCAGAACGTCGGCCAAGGCCGTGAAGACAATTACGAAGCGGTGTTGGCTGATGTGCAGCGCCGTGACCATCTAGATTCGACTCGGGCAGTGTCGCCGTTGCGCCCTGCCGAGGATTCCATTCTGGTGGATACGAGCGAATTGGGAATTGAAGATGTGATCGCCAAGTTGCTGTTGGTGGTCAGCGACAGAACTGGAGCAGTGCAGTGAGCGACGATCTGGTAACCGAATATGCCGGTGACGGAACTTGGTCCGAGGAATCGGAGTGGGATTACGCCGATCTCGAAGCGGACGGCGAAGGCGAAGCGCACATTGCCGTCCCGACCTTGGCTGTTGTCGGTCGACCGAACGTCGGCAAGTCGACGCTCGTCAACCGCATCATCGGCCGTCGTGAAGCGGTAGTCGAGGACATCCCCGGCGTTACCCGTGACCGCGTCTCGTACGAGGCGAACTGGGCCGGACGGCGCTTCCTCGTCCAGGACACCGGCGGATGGGAACCCGACGCAAAGGGTCTTCAGCAGGCCGTTGCCCGCCAGGCCGAATTGGCCATGGGAACGGCTGACGCCATTCTCCTGGTCGTCGACGCCGTTGTCGGCGCTACGACGACGGACGAAGCTGTCGCTCGAGTGCTTCGCCGCTCGAAGACTCCGGTCATCCTCGTTGCCAACAAGGTGGACGACGGACGCACCGAGTCCGAGGTTGCAGCGCTGTGGTCCTTGGGCCTCGGTCAGCCGTACTCAGTGAGTGCGACGCACGGACGCGGTACCGGCGACCTGCTCGACGAGGTTCTGGAGAAGCTGCCGGAAACCCCTCGCGAAGGTATCCCCGGCGGCGGTCCGCGTCGTGTTGCACTGGTCGGAAAGCCGAACGTCGGAAAGTCCAGCTTGCTCAACAAGCTGTCCGGTGACGAGCGGTCCGTCGTGCACAATGTTGCCGGCACCACCGTCGACCCGGTCGACTCGATCGTCGAACTCGGTGGTCGCCCTTGGCGTTTCGTCGACACGGCTGGTCTGCGCAAGCGCGTCAGCCATGCCAGCGGCGCGGAGTTCTATGCGTCGCTGCGTACGAAGAGCGCGATCGAGGCCGCTGAGGTCGCGATCCTGCTGATCGACGCACACGAGCCGATCACCGAGCAGGACCTGCGTGTTCTGAGCATGGTGGCCGACACGGGTCGTGCATTGGTGATCGCATTCAACAAGTGGGACCTCGTGGACGAGGACCGTCGACTCATGCTGGACAAGGAAGTGGACCGCGATCTGGTCCGCGTTCCGTGGGCTCAGCGAGTCAACATCTCCGCCCACACCGGTCGCGCCGTGGCGAAGCTCGTGCCTGCGCTCGACACGGCTCTCGAATCCTGGGACAAGCGAATCCCCACAGGTCGCCTGAACACCTGGCTCAAGGAAGTTGTGGCGGCAACACCGCCGCCGATGCGTGGGGGCCGCCTGCCTCGCATCATGTTCGCGACGCAGGCAAGCACGCGCCCGCCGACATTCGTTCTCTTCACCACGGGCTTCCTCGAGGCCGGCTACCGCCGCTTCATCGAGCGGCGTCTGCGTGAAGAGTTCAACTTCGACGGCAGCCCGATCCGCGTATCCGTCCGAGTGCGCGAGAAGCGCGACCGTAAGGGCCGCTGATTCTGCGTCCTAATCGGTACCGAAAAGGCTCTGACCAGCCGATTGGTACTTCGGCCCGTCCCTGATGTAATCTTTCCAAGCGCCCGAAACAAGGGCGTGGGACGGGCTGTGGCGCAGCTTGGTAGCGCACTTGACTGGGGGTCAAGTGGTCGCAGGTTCAAATCCTGTCAGCCCGACCGAAGTTAGATCAAAAAGGCAGTTTCTCAGAAATGAGAAACTGCCTTTTTTGTATGTGCCTCACAGGTTCGGCAACGGATCTCGTGGGAAGTCCTGCGGTGACGTGATCTCCGCGTCGGCAGCGTTCACGACTGCAACATATTCTTCGTCGATCTCTTACGTTATGCCCGCGGCAGTGAAGTGCGGCGTGGACGCGGTGTCGACCGTGCCGAGAACGGTCATTCTCGGAAACTGGGTGAGGATCGACCTCGGCACTTTTCTGGAACGAGAGCTCGTCGAGAAGACGGTGATCGCCTTTCGGCTGACCACGACAAACACACTCGGTTTCGCGCTCATCAGAACGTCTGCTGGAAATACGTACCGGATCTCGTTCTCTGGATCCAGGTAAGACCGAAGGCGCTCGCGAACATCCGCAGAAACCGGCATGCGCGGAAGGCTAGCTCAGTTTCGCTGACTGAGGCGAATATTGTGGACGGCAACGGTTGCTCCGAAGAGCGCGATCAGAATGGCGGTAAAGATTGCTGCTAACCACCACGGCGCCGAACCTGCTGTATTCAGCCAGATTGTCAGTGCACCGAATATTGTAGTCGGAATGCCGACAGCACGAGACAGGTCGACGTTCCTCGGATTGACCGGCGGTGTTCTCCACCAATGAAGGCGATGTCCTCGATTCTCACGCAGCGTTCGCAGGATGGACCAGACAGTAAGCGGCAGACCAATCGCGAGGATGACCATCCCGCCAATGATCGCCAAAGTGGACCCGTCCCGGAAGTACGTCACGGCAGCGCCCACAACACCTGCAAAACCGATGGCCGTGAATACTTTCCACGCCGGGGTTATGGACTGGCCATGCGGTTGTGTTGCCATGCAAGCACCCTTCCATAAAACATGTTCGAAAACTTCACGCCTGTTGCGGCCGTCGATTGTGCATCAGGGTGACAGTCAAACTCGGCAGGCCGTTACTTATTCCGAGTACAGCGACTGCGATACCCGCACTCAAAATAGGTGCTGTCTCCCAATAGTTGTCAACGACGCGGAATGTCCCGATCAGGCTCAAAACCCAACCTTCGAGTTGAGCACGCCGAACATGTTGTGCCACTCGTGTCGAGAACCGCTCCGACGCAAGGAGGTTGTTTTGTCCATTTCGAGATTTGATTACTTTCTGCTTCGGAGCGCAATTTTCCCTACTGGCATGATCTCTTCGTATGACGGGGATTCGGATCGCGTGGGTTGTACTAGCGGTTGCCACCGGGATTCTAGGATCCGCGACGGCACAGTGGCCGCTGTACGAGATCACCAATTGTGAAATAGGTCTCGGCCCGCTCAGTTCTGCTGATTGCTACCGCTCGATTCATGACTATTTCGGGCGGGAGCTCTTCTTGGTGCTGGCGTTGCCGGTGGCTCTGTGCGTCATTCCAGCCGTGATTCCGCGACCATTAGTTTCCTGGATCGTCTCGGCGACAATGCTCTGCGCTGCAGTAGTGGGTTTCTTTACCGCTTTCAGCTCGGATGTGCCTTCTCTGCTCTCGATGGTGGGGAGCCTCCCTGCGGCAGTGCTGGCATTGGTACTTGCTGCGGTGCATCAGGGGATCGCATTGCGCAACCAGGGCGCCATTGCGCGTGCGCGCGGTGGAGTTCGCGATGCGCGGTCGAGTGAATGATCAGTCGGGGCTGAAGAACAGTTCCATCGAGATCCAGAACCACGCCACCATTGCAGCGACCGGAAGGAACGCAAACACCAATGGCAACGCGAATTGCCGGCCGGTGCGGCTGGGAATAGTCATAAGTCCGAGCAAGACGAACACGGCGGCAGGCGCCGCCCAACTTATCCAGTAGGTGAGCGGTGGTGGGTTAGGGCCGAACGACGTGAACGAACGGTTCGGATACAGCTGCGGCTGCGGGACATCCGCGAAGTGTTGCCACAGGAGTACCAATGGCAGGTAGCCGAACAGCCCCAGTAGGAGGCCGACGACGAGTCCCGCGAAGATTCGTTCGCCCCTCATCTCGACGCACCCGTCCGAATCAATCGTCCCACTGCCTATGCGACTTCTGGTAAGTCACGAGGCTGAATCCGTAGAGCCCACGCCCGGGCCGCAACGAACGTCATGGCCAATACGAGAACCACCAGCAGTACGACCGCGATCCAGGTGGGAGCGGCGGTGGAAAAGCCCAGCCTCCACGCAGTACCGACACCTACAGTCGTCGCCGCCAATGCCCCGACCGGAAGCATCGCCGCCACCGCCTGCGCCGTGCGCGTAGTAAGTCGATCCCCGGCAGCGCGAAGAACTCCGAACACGGCGGCGACCGCCAGGGCGTAGGCCAGGAAACCGCTGACGGCATAAACCAGGAGCGGGGACCATCCGATGTCAACCGACCTGGTGAATGCCATGCTGATCAAGACCAACAGGGGCGTCAACCCAAGCGTGACTCCCACGAGCCCTGCCACCACAGTTCGAAGCATTCGATTGTCCTGACCTCCGGAGATTCGCACACCCGCGAGGTGGAGTACGAGCCCGGTCAGCGCGCCCAGACCGGCGCCGATCACCGCAGCCTCGATGGGCCAGGTCCATTGCGATTCACCCGCGAAGCCCGAGATTGTCGTGCCACCCGAAAAGAGAGTGATCGTGGCCGACGCCTGTGACGATCCTTGTGTCAGCGCCGCCGTGACGATGGCAACGGTCGCACCGAACAAAGCAAACCCGAGTGCCTGTTTCCACATCTAGCCATCTTGGCCCATCCCGCGGGAGAATTCGGCGCAACAGGTCTGCGTCATGCTTTACCTATCGGGGTGGGATCGGCGCGAAGTTCCGCATCTCGTCCCGTCCGGGCCGGATGACGCCTGCGGCGGACTCGGGAACCTCGTTCCATGCTCCGGGAAGGTCGCGCAGAGGTTCGGATACGACGATTCGGGTCTCCTCACTGAGATGGTGCAGGGCATCCACCTCAGGATGGAGCTTGCGCAACGTGGAGATCTCGGTGGAGAAGAACAACGATCTCGACCGGTTCTCGCTCGAATAGCGAAAGATCCAGGTGGAGACGCCATCCGACGTGGCAACGGTCATCTGGACCGGATCGTCGATACCCTGCGAGCGAGCCGTGTGCTCGACAAATCCGACGGCCCTCGCGACACCTTCGAACGGATCGTCGGTCAGGCCGAACGTCAGCGCGAGGAAGAACAAGGTTTCCGAGTCCGTCGATCCTTCGAGATCCGGAAAGAGCGACGGATCAATGGCAGTCACCAATTCCCTTTTCATGTCGTGGAATCCGCGTAGTGAACCGTTGTGCATCCACAACCAATTGCCGTGCCGAAATGGGTGGCAGTTGCTGCGCTGCACCGCAGTTCCCGTCGAAGCGCGCACGTGGGCGAACATGAGCGGGGTGCGCAGTTGCGAGGTGACCTCGCGCAGGTTCGAGTCGTTCCACGCGGGTTCGATGCTCTTGAACACTGCTGGTTGGGACCCCTCGCCGTACCAACCGATTCCGAAGCCGTCACCATTCGTCGTCGTTGCCCCGAGTTGAGAATGCAGGCTCTGGTCGATCAGCGAGTGCTGTGGCCTGAACAGCAAGTCATGGGCGGGTATCGGTTCTCCCGAATACGCCATCCACCTACACATGCTTTCAACTCAAACAGATTGAGTCGGCGTTGTCGGTGCATGCGCAGCGGCGTGCGTCGTCTGGGCGGGCTTCCATGTCGACACAGCCCAGATTACGACGATGTTCAGGGCGATGATGAGAGTCGACCACCAGGGGTAATACGGCAGCCACAAGAAGTTCGCGATGATCGAGATCGCACAGATCACGACTGCCGATACCCGTGCCCACGCCGTTCCGGTGAACAGTGCGAGACCGACGAGAGCGACGAGCGCGCCCAGCACGAGATGGATCCAACCCCACGTCGTCAGGTCGAATTGATAGACGTAGTCGATCCCGACTACGAACACTTCGTTTTCGGCGACGGCAGCGATTCCTTGGAAGAACTGCACGATACCGACCGTCACCAGGATGACTGCTGCCCCGATTGATGTTCCTACCGCGAAACCCTGCTTGACTGACGTTGTATCCGACATGGCGGTTTCCCTTGATTCGGTGGGGTGACCGGACACGTGCCCGGCACGTTGTACCGATCGTTGTTCCACCGGCCGACTGCCGTGAAACGGAAATGCCGGTCCGGTTCGGTGAGAAATCAGTGCGTTCTGCTCCGATGTACGGGCGAAATGTAACTTCTGGCCCCTGCTGATGCGATGTACCCCTTGCCGGAACGCGTGTGCGGAGGAATTGCTCGTAACCGAAGTTCACAGAAAACAAGAAGAATTCGGCACGGAATTCGACCTATTTGTCCAGCTGTACTGGTATTTTGACTGAATTGACCGGAAGCTACGGTCCGCGGAAAAGAGTAGCGAGAGAATGACGATCTTCGGCAGGCGTTCCGCGGGCATCTCCGCGACGGCCTTCGTCTTGGCAGCTGTTGTATCGACGGCACTTCCCGCGGTGGGATCGGCAGCACCAGTCGCACTCACCCACGCGTGCACTCCCGAGATCAACGACAATTCGATGTCACTCGATCCGGCAGTGATAGACGGTTGGTACGACATCTCGACTGGTTCACCGGGAACGAAGATCAACTCGATCGAGGCTTGGCGGACAGTGCCGGGAGACATCCTCGAGTTTCGCGCATCGGTGACGATCAGAGCCCACGGAAGTCCCGTCCGAGGGACCCTTCGGATCGACGGCGCCGGCTTGACCGGAGATCAGGATTTGATCTCCAGAATGACGTTGACCCAAGATCTCGGTCGCTCAGGATCGACGGTCACCGATGCCGACGACGGCTCGGTCATTCCGGTTCGTGCCAAGCTCGCATTCGACGTCACAACTCCTGGACAAGTGGCACAGAACCAGACGGTCAACCTCTCGGCAGTCAAGATTGTCTTGGCAGGCGACACCACCGATCCGGGAGGTGAATGCCCCGGCCCCGGCCCCGGCCCGGGCTCCGGCGGCGGCGGGAATGGAAGCGGTGGCGGGAACGTCGGTGGTGACGGTTCCGGTGGGAACGGTGGGGATTCCGGTGACGCACTTCCTGGTCGTGACGTAGGAAACCGAGTACCAATTTCCCAGATTCCGTCCGGCCCGACTTCTCGCCCGTGACAGCGGCACCTGGATTCGCGGTCCGTCGAACATGGGCCGCTGCAGTAGTGGCGACAATGCTCTTGATCGGCGGGTGTTCTGACGACGGCGACTCGCCGACCCGCGTCCTCGCGACCGGCCAACAAGATTTGCCGCCAGAGATTCGCGCTGTGGTCGACGGTCCGGATGTCCCGACCACGCTTCGCATAGTCGACAGCACCGCTGACGTTCTGTCGATCAAGACGACGACAGACGGCTCGCTCATTCCGCCCGATGATGTCAGTGAGATCGGATGGTGGGCAGATTCGGCATTCCCGGGCTCGGGCGCGGGCACCGTGGTGATCACCGGACACATCAACGACATCTATCAGGGTGACGGTTTCGGAAAGAAGTTCTCGACACTGGAAATCGGCTCGATCGTGACCGTGGCGGGCGCCGGGGGACAGACCTGGAACTACCGTATCGATGCGGTCGATCACTACGGCAAGGACGGCGAGCTGCCGGTCGAGCGATTGAACAGCCTCGACGGACCGGAAACCCTCGCGCTGATCACCTGCGGCGGCGAGTTCGTCGGTCCACCCTTCGGTTACGAGGACAACGACGTCGCGTGGGGAACTCCGGTGCCCGCATAGCCGAAAACCAGACGTCGGAACGGTTGATAAACTGGGGCCCCGCGTTCGTGGCCATCCACGCACGTTTCGAAAGTCCGAAGAAGGAGATTGTGCTGTGGTTGACCTCGCCTATGTCATCGCTGGGTCCGAAGCGACTGGCGGTGCCGGCCTGCAGGTCGACCTGAAGACGTTCCAGGCATTGGACGTCTACGGCGTAGCGACCACCACATGCATCGTCTCGTTCGATCCCAAGAACAACTGGGGTCATCGCTTCGTGCCGATCGCTCCTGACGTGATCGCTGATCAGATCGAGGCTGCCACTGCGGCTCACGATCTGGACGTCGTCAAGATCGGCATGTTGGGCACTCCCGCCACGATCGAGGTTGTGGCAGAGGGTCTGCGTCGGCAGTCCTGGCGCCACGTCGTCCTCGACCCGGTCCTGATCTGCAAGGGCCAGGAGCCCGGCGCGGCTCTCGATACCGATACAGCACTTCGTGATTCGATCCTCCCGCTCGCCACCGTCGTCACACCCAACCTGTTCGAGGCACGCACCCTCGCCGGAATGGACAGTATCGAAAGCGTGGACGACCTCATCGAGGCCGCACGTCGTATCCACGACCTCGGACCCAAGTACGTGCTCGCAAAGGGTGGTGTCGAACTCGCCGGTGGCGACGCCGTCGACGTGTTGTTCGACGGCACCGACGTGACGGTTCTCTCCGCCCCCAAGGTCGGCGAAGAGCGCGTCTCGGGTGCCGGTTGCACGCTGGCCGCCGCGGTGACCGCCGAACTGGCAAAGGGCGCCGACGTGGGAGAAGCCGTCGCTCTGGCCAAGAAGTTCGTCACGGCGGGCATCGAAGGCCGCGTCTCGGCACACACGCCGTTCGACACCGTCTGGCAGGGCGCTTTCAAGGGATAGGCACACTGCGGCTCACATCGCCGCGTGCGGCCTGGCAGGATCGAGTGCGTGAGTACTGCGAACCTGAATCGAAGCGAAGTCGCCGAACGATCTCGAACCATCGACGTCACCGGGTACCGGGTGGAGTTGGATCTGCGATCGGCGGCGGACTCTGCCGCGAAGACCTTTTCGACCGTCACGACAATTGATCTGAAGTCGTCGGCGGAGTCCACGTGGCTCGACTTCATCGGTGCTGCAGTCGATTCCGTAGAGGTCGACGGTGCGTCCATTCCGGTGGAGTACGACGGGTCCCGGATTGTGGTGCGCGGACTCGGCGGATCGAACGTCGTTCGGGTGGCAGCACACGGCCACTACAGCCTTTCCGGCGAAGGGCTGCACCGATTTGTCGACGACGCTGATGATCAGACGTATCTGTACACGCAATACGAGCCCGCCGATGCCAGGCGTGTTTTCGCCTGCTTCGAGCAACCGGACCTCAAGGCGCCCTTCACATTCGAGGTGACAGCACCTGACGGCTGGGAAGTCCTGTCGAATCAGCCCGCGACACAGACGCTCTCCGTCGACGGTGCGCAACGCGTCACTTTCGCACCGACGCTGCCGATCTCGACTTACATCACCGCGATCGCGGCCGGGCCGTATCACCGCGTGGCCTCGTCGTGGAGTCGCGGCGAACTCACTGTCGAGTTGGGCGCTTTGTGCCGGGCGTCGTTGGCTCCACACCTCGATGCAGACAACGTTTTCGACATCACCCGTCAGGGGTTGGACTTCTACGCCGAGCACTTCGACTATCCGTATCCGTTCGGCAAGTACGACCAGATCTTCGTCCCCGAGTACAACCTCGGCGCCATGGAGAACCCGGGACTGGTGACCTTCACCGAGGCGTATGTGTTCCGCGGCACCGCAACCGACGAGCAGCATCAGCGTCGCGCCAACACGATCCTGCACGAAATGGCGCACATGTGGTTCGGCGATCTCGTGACCATGGTCTGGTGGGATGACTTGTGGCTCAAGGAATCCTTCGCCGACTTCATGGGATCGCTGGTCAGCGCCGAAGCCACTCGCTTCACCGATGCCTGGGTAGCATTTGCCATCAAGCGGAAGGCGTGGGCGTACCTCCAAGATCAGCTGCCGACCACGCATCCCATCGTCGCCGACATCGTCGATCTCGAAGCTGCGAAGCTGAACTTCGACGGAATCACCTACGCCAAGGGTGCCAGTGTCCTCAAGCAACTCGTGGCGTTCGTCGGCCGTGACGCGTTCTTCGAAGCGGCACGACGGTACTTCAAGGCCCACGCCTTCGGGAACACCACGCTTGTTGATCTGCTCGACGTGCTCGCGGAGACTTCCGGACGTGATGTGCGCGAATGGGCCCGAATCTGGTTGCAGACCACCGGAGTGTCCACGCTGTCGCTCGACGGAACAGACCTGGTTCAGACGGACCCGAGGCCGCATCGGCTCGCAGTCGGAATCTACGACTACAACGAGTCCGGAGATCTTGTTCGCACCGAAC
The DNA here is from genome assembly GCF_001029585.1 of Rhodococcus sp. ARP2. Lineage (NCBI taxonomy): Bacteria > Bacillati > Actinomycetota > Actinomycetes > Mycobacteriales > Nocardiaceae > Rhodococcus > Rhodococcus sp. ARP2. The sequence goes on from NZ_LEKE01000011.1 coordinate 26,790, forward strand.
GCGTCGAACTCGACATCACCGAATCCCGCACGCCGGTCGACCTTCCGCCCGGAGCGCTCACACTGCTCAACGACGAAGACCTCACCTACGCGAAGGTGCGACTGGACGCGGAATCTCTGTCCACGGTCGAGGCATCCCTGGACCGCGTGAGCGATCCGCTTGCGCGCGGTGTGATCTGGTCGTCGCTGTGGAACTCGGTGCGCGATGCGCAGCTCTCGGTGTTCCGATACCTCGACATGGTGGAACGATTCGCTCCCGCAGAGACAGATCTTGCGATTCTCAGCGCGATCCTGACCGATGCCCAATACGCGGTTCTTCACTACGTTCCGAAAAGCTTGCGGCCCAATGTCAGTGCGGGCTGGTTGGAAACGACCTGGAAGGCGGTGTTCGAAGCCGAACCGGAGTCCGGAAGACAGCTGGCATGGGCACGGGCTCTGTCGGCCGCCGCAGCGGTCAACGATGCTCGCGCCGGCGAGCTGCGGTCGATACTCGACGGCACGTGCCCGGGACCGGTCGGACTGGCTCTCGATCCTGATCTGCGGTGGGCATTGTGGATCGCCCTGTCCGCGACCGGGCATGCGAGTGTAAGCGACTTCGACGGTGAGCTGAGCAAGGACAGCACGTCAGCGGGTCGAACGGCGTACGTCCGCGCCGCGGCGTCGATTCCCGATGGCGAGACCAAGGCGGCTGCCTGGGCGTCGGCGACCACCGATGCCTCACTCTCGAACGACCGCCTGGATGCGACGATCGCCGGATTCCGTTCGGGCACGGACCCGTCGTTGATCGAGGGATATGCGGTCGAGTACTTCTCGTCCCTGGGGAAGTGGTGGTCCGAACGCAGCATCGAGATCGCGCGACGGTTGGTGAACGGGCTCTTCCCGGCAGCTGAAGACACCTCTGCTGTCGATTCCTGGATCCAGGCCAATGCGGAGGCGCCCGCGTCGCTGCGGAGGCTTGTTCTCGAGCGTCGGGATCACCTGGCCCGAGACCTACGTGCCCAGGCGTCGAACGCAGTGATCTGACGCCATCAGCTCCGAAATGTCCTGTTCTTGGATATTGTCTAAACAGGGCTGCGACGGGAGACGACGTGCACACGATCACGGATCTGTCGCTGGTCACGGGCCCGGTTCCGCCCGTGGTGACGGTGCTCGGAATTCTGGCACTTCTGTGGCTGATCTTCTCGAGATCGAGGCGTCACGTGCTGATCTCGATTCCGGTCTGCATCGTCGCGGCAATCGCGATCACTCTCGTGCTGTACTGGCTGATCGAGAAGGTGTGGCACCCGTTCCCCGATCCGATTGCCCGTCCGGTCTACGTGTGGATCGGGTTGGGCATTCTCGGCGTGCTGCTGGGTGTTTCGCGGGTATTTGCGGCGACGCGGATCGACGGTCGCGTGCTCACCGTGGTCTCCGTGCTCCTGGTGGTCGTGTCGAGCGCGGCTCACGTGAATCTGCAGTTCCAGTCGTATCCGACGTTGGGAACAGCGCTGGGACTCTCGGACGCGGAGAAGGTTTCACTCGCCGACCTGGACGACGGCAAGGACGGGGCGGTACCGGTTTCGCAATGGAAGGCTCCAGCGGACATGCCGTCGGCCGGCAAGGTCAGCACGGTCACGATTGCGGGGACGGTCTCCGGATTCAGCGCCCGCGACGCCGAGATCTACCTACCGCCCGCGTATTTCACCAACCCACGACCGGAGTTGCCGGTGTTGGTACTGCTTGCCGGCCAACCAGGCGCGCCCGAGGACTGGCTACAGGGCGGACGTCTCGTCCAGACCATGGACGCCTACGCCGCTGCGCATTCGGGCTTGGCTCCCGTTGTCGTCGTTGCTGACGGGACCGGGTCGGAACTGGCGAATCCGCTCTGCGTCGATTCCCAACTCGGGAACGTCGCAACGTACCTTTCGCGCGATGTTCCCGACTGGGTGCGCGGGAACCTCCAGGTGGATCCCGACCCGAGGAAGTGGGCGATCGGGGGACTTTCCTACGGCGGTACCTGCGCGTTCCAGATGGCAACGAACTTCCCCGCGGTGTATCCGACGTTCCTGGATCTGTCCGGTCAGATCGAACCCACCCTCGGCGATCGGAAGCAGACGGTCGATGCAGCGTTCGGCGGTAACGAAGCCGCGTTCGTGGCAGTGAATCCGCAGGATCTGCTCCGGGAGAAGAAGTTCCCCGACAGCGCCGGAGTGTTCGTGGTCGGCAAGCAGGACAACGACTACCGCCCAGGTCTTCAAACGCTCTACGAAGCCGCAAAAGCCGCAGGGATGGACGTCCAGTACGCCGAGGTCGACGGAGGACACAGCTTCCAGGTGTGGTCGGCTGGATTGGCGAGTCAATTAGGTTGGCTGGGAACGCGACTCGGTCTGCCCGGATGAACGATCGTCTGGAAGTTCCGAAGACCCGATGATCAGCGGGTGAATTCTTCCGGTCGCCCCGGCTTCGGAGCCCAATCCCTGCGGATCTGCCACACTCGCGAGCCGAAGGTCGAGTGCGCCGGTCCATTCTCGGGTCAATTGCGCATCGAGTGCGTCGACGCGCTCGAGTAGCGGAGGGTGCTGGTCCGGCGGGCAGGCTTCGAGCAACGTCGCGAATACCGCGCGTAGACGACGCTGGACCTGCGCGGAATTGGTACTGAAGTGCCGGATCTCGTCGGTGGCGACGGACACGTAATCGGTCCAGGTGCGTTGCTGCCCTCGGATCAGCGTGAGATCCGAGGTTGACGTGTCGAAGCGGACCCGCGGGGCGAGAAGTACCAGAAGATCTTCGATGTGGTCGAGAGCCTGCACGGCTCGGCCCGGGTCGTTGATGGCGGGTGACAGTGCCTTGAGCGCGATGTCCACGATCGACTGAAGCGCTGCACCGGGGCTGACGACCGGGCTGTGCGTGTCACCGAAGATCAAGCACGACATCAAGGTGTCAGGACGTACCTTCAGCGACGGTCCGCGTACCTCGAAGAGGGGCGCGTTCTGGGCGACGAACTCGCCGATGCTGGGGACGACCTCGACCGAGACGTCCCAGCGGCTCGCCAACCGCTGCAGTCGTGCGAGATCGATCGCCAGCAGAATCCGGCCGTCGGGTGAGAGGTGGCGCAGGCGAATCACCAGTGCGTCGGCGCTCTCGGAGGTTTCGGACTCGCGCGGTTGGGGGAGGGGGAGCGGCTGACTGGGTTTCGGTGCGCCGGAAGGTAAGTCCTCGTACAGCGGATAGGCACGAATCGTCGCGCTGCGACCCTGGGCCGCTATCCAACGCAGCAACCGACTGGAATTGAGGATCGACCCGACCTTCGCCACCAACGCGATGAACAGGATCGCACTGGCCAATGCCAGAAGGAGTGCGATCGCCGTGGAGATGGTCGGTGAGGAATTCTCCGAATCGAGCGCCAGATCGAGCGCAATGATCAAGGAGAAGACGAACGTGGCCAGAAACATGCCGATCGACCACCGCATGACTCGCTGTTGCGCAAGCATCGGGACCACCCGCACCGAAATCTGCGAGGCGCCGAACTGCATTGCGAGGGTGATGGCGGTGAACACCAGACCGGTGAGAGTGATCATCCCGCCGGCGATGACGCTGAGCAGCGTTGCGGTGGCCCCGGCGTCCACGCCCTCGGAAATGGTACCGACGTCGCCGTCGCTCACCAGGTCTCCGTCGATTCCGACGAGGATGTTCGCGGTGACGACGGACAGCACGACGAGGATCACGGGGAGGCGCCAGACCGGGACTGTTCGTAGTCGTCGGCGAGTTCGGCGCCAGCGAATTCTGTCCGAAAGCCGCCGTGATAATCCGACTTTCGTCGTAGGCGTCGTGGTGTCGACGACTGGGAGTGGTGGTGGGGTCGGGGGAGTGGAACCGAAACTTCCTGACACCGTTTCCTGAACGTAGATCTTCGCGTGGATCATCGGCTCGCGATACCGCTGCTCACGGGCGACTGCCCGGCTCATCTTCGCGGGCTTGTCGCGGTAACGCGAACGCGCCCACGGCGCACCCGGGCGACTCAACCGAATTGCTCCGACCAACAGAAGCGGGGTGAAGAACAGTCCGATCAAGCCGGTCCAGAGTTTGCCCTTCATCAACGTGATCACGGCGAGTCCGAGTTGGATCACGATCGCGACGACAACGCCGATCAACGTCGCCAGGCTACGGTCCTGCTCATACGGGTCGAACTCTCCCGCGAACCCGATCGGGTGGACTCCGAGAAGGAAAAGGAACGAGATCGCGATGGCAACGAACACTGCGTCGATGGACGAGCGACCCTCCTCGGCCCAGTAGACGTCGCGCAGATGTAGCACGAGTGCGTACTCGTCGAGGACCAGCGCGCTGCCGATACCGAACACCGACGCAAGAACACAGTTGGCGATCGGGGTGTGATAGTCGGCCAGAGCGATGAAGGCAAAGCCGGACACGAGCATCATCATCAAACCGAAAACCATGTGGTGGATGTGCATTCCACCGGGCGTGACATTGCCTGGCCACCACGAGACCTCAGCTCGGATCATTCGAACGCTGAACCGAATGAACAGGAACGTCAGGACAAAGGCGAGCAGAAGGAAGAACAGTGGGAGTCTGCCGGTGTCGACGACCGTGTGCTCGAACCAGGACCGCACGGCGTCAGCTCTTGCTGGTGGCGAGCTTGATCAGCTGAGGAGCTGTCGCGTCCGGAAGGTAAGCACGCGTGAGCGCGATTCCGATTCGAGGCAGGTCGGCCTCGTCGCGGAAACACAGGAAAACGGGTTCGTATCTCGGCTTGAACTTCTTCTTGAATGCGTGAAGAGACCGGAAGCCGTAGAGCGGTTCCATCGCGGCTCCGAGCATGTCGAGCAGGCGGTCCATCGATGCGGCGTCGGCGCCGTCGTCGCTGCGGGCCAGCGGCGCGCCGGACAGTGAGACGAATTGGGCACCTTGTTCTTTGAATTCGAGGGCCGACGATGCGATGAGGAACTCGACCACCGGCCGGAAGCCGTCCGGGCGTCGACGCATGACGTCGAGCGTCCAACCCCGGACCACGCCGCCTTCGCCGTACACCGGCAACCACGAGGTGACGCCGTGAATACTTCCCGTCGGGTCGACGGCCAAACCGACCCGGACGTCGCGATCGAGCGCCTCCTCGACGCTGCCGAGGGTGAACCCCATCTCGGGGAGTCCCTTGTCGCCCACCCATTCCTCGGATATAGCGCGCACTTGAGCCAAGACGGAAAACGGCTCGTCTGCCAGTGTTGTCATCCGGAAGGTGATGTCGTCCTTCTTGGCCTTGTTGAGCGCCGAGCGGATGTCCTGCCAGGACTTTCCGGTGAACTGCAATTCCGGCAGGTCGACGATCGTGTCCTCGGCGACCTGAACGGTGCGCCACCCGCGCCGTGTGGCGGCATCGGCTGTTTCCTTCCCTACGGAGAACAAGCAGGGAGTGAGGCCGTTGGCTTCGGACATCGTCGTGAATTCGTCGACCGCCGCGGCAAGTCGGTCGGGGCTCGCTATCGGATCGGCCAGCACTACGACGACACCGACATGCCGTTGGAATGCAACGACGCTCTCACCCGACTCGCCGAAGTAGTAACTGTTGCCGTCCCACGTCGTCATCCACGACATGGTTCCGCCGCCGTGCTGTTTGAGCAGTTCCCGAGCAGTGGCGCGAGGATCGTTCCCGGACAGCGGTCCGCCTCGAATCTTGCGCCGCATCGGCACGTGAAAAGCGTGACGGCCCTTGATCAGCAAGATGAGTTCGAGAAGCCAGAGCAGCGCGGTACCGACCGTGACGGCTCCGGCGCTTTCGTAGTCGAAGAAGATGACCGAACCGAGGACGAGGGCGGTGGCCAAGACCGTCAGAGAGCCGAACACCACGGCAACCCACCAGGCCCAGCGGCGACCTCGTCGCAACTGATCCGCGATCAGTGCAACGATGATCACGTCGACCAATGCGGTCCAGCCCGAACCGGTTTCGGCTTCCGTCGGCCCGAAGGGTCCACTGCCGGGGAACAACCACACGGCGATCTCGACCACTCCGATCAGGAGCAGGCCGATGAATCCGAGCAGACGGATCTCGCGTCGCGTTCGGGGGATGAACCCGCGCTCTCCGTCGCCGAAGAACTTTTCGCCGACCGGAAGGAAGATCGCGACCGCGATGAGGTGCTGTACGTCGGCGAGGCGACCTTCGAAGAGAAAGGCGATCGCGATGTACGCGCACAGGATGGCGCGCACTCGCATTCGCCAGGGCGAGCGCAGAGTTGCGGTGGTCGCGGCGAGTGCGGCGATGATTGCGGTGGTGACACCGACGTCGCGGTGGGTGGCGAGGTTGCGAGCCCAATCCCAATCGGTGTGGCTGCCCACCCAGAGGAGGAGCGATGCACCCAGTTCGCCCGCCAACTGACCGCTGATCGTGACGATGGCCGCGTTCTTGGTTCCCAGGCGCCACTCGCACCAGCCGACCGCGAAGGCAAAAACGACGATGATCGAAACATACTGACCCGGCGTCAAGCCGAAGAACCAACCCGTGACGAGAGTCCACCACTTACCTTCTTGCAAGGCAGGGACTCCGTAGGCGATGTCGTCGAACCACGAGTAGGTACGGACGTGATTCCACAAGGCGCCGGTCGCGATCCCGACGACGGTGATGGTGAGCACGACGATCGAGGTGAACGGCACGCGCCGCAGGACGCTCAGCGCGTCGGAGGCAAAGCGAGAGGCCCGATTCGGCGCGCCTGGCGCGCTCTGGTCGGTCTGCGGGGTGGGGGTCTGGGACTGCTCAGCCATCGAGGTTCTCTTCTCGCCATGCCGCACGGTGGATTCTGCCTGTTCAGCATGACAGGAATACAGACCGATAATCAGGCGAAGCGGTCAAAATGGACGAGACTGGCTGGGGGTCTCAGTCTCGTGGCGCTACTGTCGAGCCATGGTGAACGGAGATTTACTGAATCGGGACCACCTGGTCGCCTCACTTGCCGCTTTCGAACCTCGGTCGGTCGAATTGGACGGAAGGCGCTCGGCGTCGGTGGTCATCGTCGTCATGCGGACTGCGGACGGAACACCCGTGTTCCCGGTGACGAAGCGGCCGAGCAAGATGCGCGCTCACCCCGGTCAGTTCGCGTTGCCAGGCGGAAGCGTCGACCCGGGTGAGTCTTCCGAACAAGCAGCGGTTCGGGAGCTGTCCGAAGAGTTGGGCGTCGACGTCCCTGAGTCGAACATCATCGGCCGGCTCGACGACTACGTCACCCGTTCGGGATTTGTGATCCGACCGTTCGTCGTCTGGTCCGGTGAGGACATCGGGGGACTGGTACCCAATCCCGACGAGGTGGCCCAGGTGTATGCCGTGACGTCGGAGGAACTCGACGTGGACTCGCGATTCGTCACCATCGAGGAATCACCGAACCCGGTGATCCAATGGCCTTTCCGAACGAGCCTGATCCATGCGCCGACCGGAGCCGTCATCTATCAGTTCCGCGAAGTGCTGAACGGACGGAACACGCGCATCGACAACCTCGAGCAGCCGGTGTTCGCCTGGCGATAAGGTCAGCTCGACACGCTCGGGACAGTTCGGGCTACGGCGCCTCGGCGAATAGTCCGTCGTGCTGTGGAAAGCTGGCCGCACGGCAATCGAAAGACGCGAGGTGTGTGCAGTGAACTCTGGCGAACAAGAACTGGTCCCCACGGATCGGATTCTCACTGTTCCCAACGTGCTCAGTATCGTGCGTCTACTCGCTCTGCCGCTGTTCGCCTACCTGCTGCTCGTCACGCACTCGGACGGCTGGGCATTGGCGCTGCTGATGCTCAGCGGGTTCACCGACTGGCTCGACGGCAAGTTGGCCAGGGTGCTCGGGCAGACCTCGCGTCTGGGAGCGCTTCTCGACCCGTTGGTCGATCGCCTGTACGTCGTGACGACACTGGTCACCTTCGTTGCCCGCGATTTCATTCCCTGGTGGGTCGCGGCGATTTTGATCGGCCGTGATCTTCTACTCGCGTTGACGCTGCCGATCTACCGCCGGCGTGGACTGCCGCCGCCCGAGGTCATCTACCTCGGCAAGGCTGCGACCTTCCTCCTGATGTTCGCGCTGCCCTTGATTCTTGCCGGACACGGAGACTGGGCCATCGGACCGTTCACCCATGCCTTCGGTTTCGCTTTCCTGATCTGGGGAACCGTCCTGTACGTGTGGACTGCCGCGATCTACGTGCTCAAGGCCGTTGACGTTGCGCGAACGCACGAGGTCGTGCGCCGATGAAGTCGACCGGGGAGGACGTCCGTCGTAACCCGGTACCGTCGCTGCTTCGGTCGCTCATGACCGAACATCTCGATCCGGGCTACGAAGCGACGGCATTCGAACGCCAACACGAGCACACGACGAACAGATCCTCGAAGACGGGGCCGTGGCTGGCCCTCGGTGCACTGTTGATCGGGTTCATCGTCACGGTCTCGGCAGTTCAGGCCACCAAGCAGGTGACCGGCACCGAGGAGGTTCGAAGCGAGTTGGTCGCCAAGGTCCGTGACGCGGAGGATCGAATCGATTCGCTGGCCGCGTCCCGCGATTCACTCGGCGGCGACGTCGACGCCGCCCGTGGCCTGGCGCTCGAAGGCGATGCCAGAGGCAGCGCGGTCCTCGATCAATTGCGAGCGGTCGAATCCGGCGCAGGAGCCGAAGCTGTTCACGGGGAGGGGCTGGTGGTGACGTTGACGGACCCGGCCGGGCGCCCGAACCTCTCGGATGCGTCCCAGCGCAGCGTCGGCGGTAAGACAGTTGTCCTCGATCGCGATCTGCAGACCGTCGTCAACGCCCTGTGGGCTGGCGGAGCGGAGGCAATCGCCGTCGGCGGCGTGCGAATCGGGCCGACGGTGACCATCCGTCAGGCGGGCGGCGCGATGCTCGTCGACAACCAACCTGTCTTCTCGCCGTACCGCGTCGAGGCGATCGGCGACACGCGCGCGCTGCAGCGAGAGTTCGTCGTCAGCGACGCCTACGTGAGAATGTCGAGCGTCTCGCAACTGTACGGAGTCGGTTTCGCAGTGGCCGAGGACGACTCGTTGACACTGCCACCCGCGACGCCTCGTGCGGTCCGGGTGGCAACAGAACCCACAGAACCCAAGTGACAGAAGGAGTTCGATGAAGGCCGGTTCCGCCCTGTACGGACTCGCAGCACTGGTCGTCGGCATCGTCTTGGGCGTCGTTTTCAGCCCGCAGGTCCCCGACGTCATCCAGCCCTATCTTCCGATCGCTGTCGTTGCGGCACTCGACGCCGTCTTCGGCGGGCTACGCGCGTATCTGGACGAGATATTCGACGCAAAGGTGTTCGTGGTCTCCTTCGTCTTCAACGTGCTCGTCGCGTCGTTGATCGTCTGGCTCGGCGATCAGTTGGGTGTGGGTACTCAACTCTCGACGGCAATCGTCGTCGTGTTGGGTATCCGGATCTTCGGCAACGCAGCGGCATTGCGACGACGACTGTTCGGAGCGTGAGCCATGTCCGACCACGCCACGACTGACCCCGAAGAACCGCCAGTGACGACTACGGGTGAAGGTCGTCACGAGTTGCGTTCGCCGTCGAAACATCGCACGAACGTCGTGTTCGCGATCCTCGCCGCCGTGCTTCTGGGTGTGCTCGGCGTCGCGATTGCCACACAGGTACGCAGCACCGTGGCCGGAGATTCACTCGACGCCGCGCGCCCTGCCGACCTCCTGGTGGTTCTCGACAACTTGAATCGGCGTGAAGCCGCGCTGAGGCAGGAAGTCGCGAATCTTCAGGAATCGCTTGCCACTTTGGAAGCCGGCGGCAACACCGGAGCAGCGCTCGACGAGGCGCGGGCGCGGCTGACCTCGCTCTCCATTCAGGTGGGGACCGCTCCTGCTACCGGACCGGGTGTGACGATGACCCTGACGGATCCAGCAGGGGGCGTCGGCTCCGAAGTGATTCTCGATCTCATCCAGGAACTACGCGCTGCCGGTGCCGAAGCCATCTCGATCGCAGGTGCGAACGGCGAACCCATTCGTATCGGCGTGAACTCGTGGGTGAGCGGGCGCGGCGGCGAGATCGAATTGGACGGAACCCGGATCGAGCAGCCGTACACTGTGACCGCGATCGGGGATCCACCGACGTTGGCAGCAGCGTTGAACATTCCCGGAGGCGTTTTCGACAACGTCGCACGCAACGGCGGAACTTCCTCAGTCGACCAATCGCAGCAGGTCACGATCTCCGTCTTGCGACAATTGAATCCGCGCCAATACGCTCAACCCGGAAATTGATCTTTTGCGTCCGACTTTCGGACGGCCTGTGAAAGGAAGCCACTGTGAGTGAGCTCGATACACCTACCGATCTGCGCTACACCGCGGAGCACGAGTGGGTGAAGCGGACCGGCCCGACCTCAGTTCGAGTCGGTATCACCGACTTTGCTCAGTCGCAGCTCGGTGACGTCGTGTTCGTCCAGCTTCCTGCTGTCGACGAAGACGTGACCGCCGGTGAATCGCTCGGTGAGGTCGAGTCGACCAAGAGCGTCTCCGACATCTTTGCTCCGTTCACTGCGAAAGTTCTTGCAGCCAACGGTGAATTGGACGGACAGCCTGACCTCGTCAACACCGATCCGTACAACACGGGTTGGTTGGTCGAGCTCGAGGTCGCCGACGAGGCCACACTCGACGCCGCACTCGCGGCAACGCTGGACGCGGAGGCATACAAGGGACTCACGTCCGAGTAGAAAACCTGCGCGTGGACCGGCCAACTCGTGTTGTGTCGCGGCCTGTCTCGCTGCACGCGGCGGTCTGCGCAGGGTACGGTCGTTAGGTACGCATGTGCCGAGTCGGGGCGCAGGGCCGTATCGAACGTGACTGTGAAAGATGCTCGTGAAGAAAGTGCACTGCGTAGTCCAGTGATTCATGATCTGGATGATTGACCCAGGAGGAGAAACAGTGAGCGAGAACGGTAACGACGCGGGCTATGGGGAGTCGCCGGCGGAGACCACTTCGGTTTTCCGTGCGGACTTCCTCAATGAGCTCGACAACACCTCCTCTGCAGCACCGGCCGCCGAGCAGCCGGTTTCGGGCGTGGAAGGCCTTCCCGCCGGAGCCGCCCTTCTGGTGGTCAAGCGGGGACCGAATGCAGGATCCCGCTTTTTGCTCGATCAGCCGACGACGTCGGCAGGTCGGCACCCGGACAGCGACATCTTCCTCGACGACGTGACCGTCAGCCGTCGTCACGCCGAGTTCCGTCAGGAAGATGCAGATTTCCACGTCGTCGACGTCGGAAGCCTCAACGGCACCTACGTCAACCGTGAGCCTGTCGATTCGGCAGTTCTCGCGAACGGTGACGAGGTTCAGATCGGCAAGTTCCGTCTGGTGTTCCTCACCGGCCCTCGTGCCGGCGGTTCGCAGGTCGGCGAGTCGTCAGCAGGTGCGGGTAGCTAATGACGGCAGTGCGGCAGCAGAGCCAGCCCGGAATGTCGATTGGTTCCGTGCTGGATCGGTTGCGTCCAGATTTTCCCGACGTGACGATTTCGAAGATCCGTTTCCTCGAGTCCGAGGGCTTGATCAGCCCACAACGGACACCGTCGGGATACCGCAGATTCTCTGTCGAGGACTGCGAGCGTCTTCGCTTCGTGCTGACCGCTCAACGCGATCAGTACCTGCCGCTCAAAGTGATCAAAGAACAACTCGAAGCGATCGACAGCGGCGCAGCGACGGTGAGTGCAGAAGTTCCTGCGCCTCGTCGTGCTCGCGTCCTGTCGATCGCTACGGGCGATGTCTCACCCGAGGCTTTCCGGGTCGATCGCGAAGTTCGAGTCGGTCGTCAGGACCTTCTCGCTCGCGCCGACATCGACGATCGGTTTCTGACCGATCTGATCCGCACCGGTTTGGTCGTTCCCGGCGCAGCGGGCTTCTTCGACGAGGACGCCGTGACGCTGGCGCGCACCGCGAAGGCGATGTCCGAGTACGGCTTGGAGGTTCGTCATCTGCGGGCGTTCAAGTTGGCTGCTGATCGTGAAGCAGGACTCGTGACCCAGATCGCCGGACCGGTTGCCAAGGGTCGTGACGCCGGAGCACGTGATCGTGCCGAGGAAATGGTCCGGGAACTGGCTGCGCTGTCGCTGACTTTGCACACATGTCTGGTCAAGTCGGCGGTTCGGGGAAGTCTCGATCGCTGAGTTCCTCGATCAGCGGGGCACACTCGAATAGAATTTCAGTACGACCGCATCGGAGTCGGTCGGCTGGATCACGTCAGGTTGGAGGCAAGCTCGATGGGCGAAATGCGTGTGATCGGAGTTCGTGTCGAGCAGCCTCAGAATCAGCCGGTCCTGTTGCTGCGAGAGTCCGACGGCGATCGGTACCTGCCGATCTGGATCGGGCAAACCGAAGCTACCGCGATTGTTCTCGAACAACAGGGAGTCGAGCCGGCGCGGCCGCTGACTCATGACCTGATCAAGATCTTGATCGAATCATTCGGTCGGAGCCTCAAGGAAGTGCGGATCGTGGACCTGCAAGAGGGCACTTTCTACGCGGATCTCGTCTTCGACGAGCAGACCACCGTCTCGGCACGTCCGTCGGACTCGATTGCATTGGCCCTGCGCATCGGCGTTCCGATCTTCGCGTCGGAGGCTGTTCTCGCCGAGGCCGGTCTGGTCATTCCCGACGAGCGCGAAGACGAGGTCGAGAAGTTCAAGGAATTCCTTGACACCATCTCGCCGGACGACTTCAAGGCCACTGACGGTTAGTCCTGTTTGCCCGTAATCAGGCTTTAGTCTTCAACTCTCAAGTAGAGGTTGAGTCTCGGTCGGCGTGTTGCGTTGACCGAGCACCCTCGTGGTCTTACCGTTGCGTGCGGTGGAGATCTTCTCGCCTTGTCGATCGAGGCGTACTCTGGGTAAGTCCACTCATGGAATTACCGGCCTTGGATTCACGTCTGAAAGTTCGGTCGGCACGGGATTCTCGTGACTGCTGATAGCACAGGTTGGTTACATGATGGCGAAGCGAGAGGGAGACGGCAGTGGAAGAACAGTCGAATGAGCGCGGAACGGGCATAGCCGATAGTGCCGAGCCGACTGCAGAAATGTCTTCCGAAGAGCTGCAGCCAGGCCTGTTCCCGGACGATTCCATCCCCGACGACCTCGTCGGATATCGAGTACCCAGTGCGTGCCAGATCGCCGGGATCACGTACCGCCAACTCGACTACTGGGCGCGGACGTCGTTGGTTGTTCCGTCAATCCGTGGCGCTGCCGGATCCGGTAGCCAACGTCTGTACTCCTTCAAGGACATCCTCGTTCTGAAGATCGTGAAGCGTCTGCTCGACACCGGCATCTCACTGCAGAACATCCGCGTTGCCGTCGATCACCTCCGTAAGCGTGGCGTCCGCGATCTTGCCAACATCACCCTGTTCTCCGACGGCACCACCGTGTACGAATGCACGTCTCCCGAAGAGGTCGTCGACCTCCTCCAGGGTGGGCAGGGCGTATTCGGCATCGCAGTCAGTGGAGCGATGCGTGAACTCACCGGAACAATCGCCGACTTCCCAGCCGAGCGGGCTGACGGCGGCGAAAGCGATCCCAACCCGGAAGACGAGTTGGCTTCGCGACGCAAGAATCGCGCCAGCCGCAAAACCGGATAACGCACGTCACATCTCTTTGGAGGATGCCACGGTGCAGGTAGGCGTTTCGGTCAACTAGACTGGGCCTGCGTCGCCGGCGTACGGGAGAGCCTCGGATACCGATTCACCGAACTTGTCTTTGTTTCAGTCTTTGTCTCAAAGGTCAGTCGTGAGCGGGATCAGGGCGCCGAAGGAGCAATACCTCCCCGTCAATCTCTCAGGCACCAAGGACCGTACGGGCTCCGACGCCTCTGGAAAGCGGTGGGACAACCCACCCGCCGACGGGGAAAGGCTGTGGCTTCCGTCTATCGGCGGATCACTACCGAATCTCTCAGGCGCTCGGGAATCGAGCATGCGACAGAGGGGGAGGAACGCACCGCAGTTCGGTGTGTGTCCTGATCCTCCGATCTGTCTGGGAGTTGTCGTGATCGACGCTGCAAGCCGTATATTTGCCGACCGCCATGTCGGTCCGAACGCCGCGGAACTCGCGCGCATCCTCGAACTCGTCGGTGTCGATTCACTCGACGAACTGGCAACCAAGGCCGTTCCCTCCGTCATCCTCGACGCTGCCCCCAACGGCATCGCGGCCGGACTCGACGCTCTGCCGCTTCCGGTCGGAGAGCACGAGGCACTTGCCGAACTGACTGCACTTGCAGCCCAGAACACTGTCGCGACGTCGATGATCGGCCTCGGCTACTTCGACACGTTGACGCCGCCGGTGTTGTTGCGCAACATCATCGAGAACCCGGCCTGGTACACCGCGTACACCCCGTATCAGCCGGAGATCAGCCAGGGCCGCCTCGAAGCCCTCCTCAACTTCCAGACCATGGTCGCCGATCTCTCCGGCATGGAACTGGCCAACTCGTCGATGCTCGACGAGGCCACCGCCGCTGCCGAAGCCATGACGCTCCTGCGCCGCGCGAACCGCAGCAAGTCCCCACGCTTTGTCGTCGACGCGGACCTGTATCCGCAGACCCTCGCCGTCATCGAGACACGCGCCGAGCCGCTCGGCATCGAGATCGTCTCCGCAGATCTCACTGCCGGACTGCCCGAGGGTGATTTCTTCGGTGTCATCGCCCAGATCCCGGGCGCTTCGGGACGCGTCATGGACTACACCTCGATCATCGCGGAAGCTCACGAGCGCGGCGCACTGGTTGCCGTCGGCGCCGACCTTCTTGCGATGACGCTCATCACCTCGCCGGGTGAACTCGGTGCGGACGCGTGCTTCGGCACCACCCAGCGCTTCGGTGTTCCCATGGGGTACGGCGGACCGCACGCCGGTTACCTGGCCGTGCATTCCAAGCACGCGCGTCAGCTGCCCGGCCGTTTGGTCGGCGTCTCCATCGACGCCGACGGAGACAAGGCATACCGCCTCGCGCTGCAGACACGTGAGCAGCACATTCGCCGTGAGAAGGCGACGTCCAACATCTGTACCGCGCAGGTGCTCCTCGCGATCCTCGCTGCGATGTACGCGAGTTACCACGGCGCCGAGGGGCTCAAGGCGATTGCGTTGCGCGTCGCTGCCCGCGCACACGCGTTGGCAAACGGCCTGCGCGAGGGCGGCGTGACCGTAGTCCACGATTCGTTCTTCGACACTGTGCTGGCTCAGGTTCCGGGTAAGGCGGCCAGCGTTGTCGCTGCGGCCAAGGAATCCGGGATCAACCTGCGTCTGGTCGATGCCGATCATGTCGGTATCTCCTGCGACGAGGCCACCACCGCCGACCACGTCCTTGCCGTGCTCGACGCGTTCGGGATCGAGGATGCTGTTGTCGCCATCGAAGCCGAGGGCAATTCGGTTCCGGCTGCTCAGGAGCGCACCTCCGACTACCTGCAGCACGAAGCCTTCACCCGTTACCGTACGGAAACGGCAATGCTTCGCTACCTGCGCGCGCTCTCCGACAAGGACATCGCCCTCGATCGCAGCATGATCCCGCTGGGTTCGTGCACCATGAAGCTCAATGCGACCGCCGAGATGGAATCCATCACCTGGCCCGCGTTCAACGCGATCCATCCGTTCGCGCCCACGTCGGATGCACCCGGTCTGCTGAAGATCATCAAGGATCTCGAAGACTGGCTGGTCGCGGTCACCGGCTATGACAACGTCAGCCTGCAACCCAACGCCGGCAGCCAGGGGGAGTACGCGGGCCTGCTCGCGATCCGCAACTACCACCTCAGCCGGGGCGACGACCACCGCGACACCTGCCTCATCCCGTCGAGTGCTCACGGCACCAACGCGGCGTCTGCCGTCATGGCCGGGATGCGCGTCGAGGTAGTCGCCTGCCGTCCCAACGGTGACGTCGACGTCGACGATCTGCGCGCGAAGATCGCCGATCACGCCGAGCGTCTCGCCGCGATCATGATCACCTACCCGTCAACACACGGTGTCTACGAGCATGAGATCTCCGACATCTGCGCAGCGGTACACGACGCCGGTGGCCAGGTGTACGTCGACGGCGCCAACCTCAATGCGCTTGTCGGCCTTGCCCGTCCGGGCCGATTCGGCGGCGACGTCAGCCACCTGAATCTGCACAAGACCTTCTGCATCCCGCACGGCGGCGGCGGACCCGGCGTCGGCCCGATCGGTGTGCGCTCACACTTGACGCCGTTCTTGCCCGGACACCCGATGGCCCCCGAACTCGGTGGTAGAGGAACGATCTCGGCAGCGCCGTACGGTAGTGCGTCCATTCTGCCCATCACCTGGACCTACATCCGGATGATGGGTGCTCAGGGCCTGCGCCGCGCCAGCCTGACCGCCATCGCGTCGGCCAACTACATCGCGCGTCGACTCGACGAGTACTTCCCGGTTCTCTACACCGGCGAGAACGGCATGGTCGCGCACGAGTGCATCCTCGACCTCCGTGGGTTGACCAAGGACACCGGCGTCACCGTCGACGACGTGGCAAAGCGTCTGGCCGACTACGGTTTCCATGCACCGACCATGAGCTTCCCTGTGGTCGGCACACTGATGGTCGAGCCCACCGAGAGCGAGAACCTCGAAGAGATCGACGAGTTCTGCGAGGCGATGATCGCCATTCGCGGCGAAATCGATCGCGTCGGCGCCGGCGAGTGGACGGTGGAGGACAACCCGCTACGCGGTGCTCCCCATACTGCCGGAAGCATTGCAGCGCAGTGGGATCACCCGTACTCGCGTGAGATCGCCGTCTTCCCGCGAGGCAAGGCTCGCCCGAAGGTGTGGCCGTCCGTGCGTCGTATCGACGGTGCACATGGCGACCGCAACCTGGTCTGCTCGTGCCCGCCGATCGAAGCGTTCGCAGGCAACTAAGGCGTGTGCCCGCCGGAGATCATCACCTCTCGCGTACGAGTTCGAGAACGGTGATCTCCGGCGGTGCGCCGACGCGTACCGGCGGGCCCCAGGCCCCGGCGCCACGCGTCGTGTAGAGCACTGTGTTTCCGACCGTGTCCAAGCCTTGCACCGAAGGTTGCTGCAGGGGAACGAGATAGCGCAGCGGCCACATCTGACCGCCGTGAGTGTGCCCGGACAGTTGCAGATCGATACCCATCTCGGACGCCTCGATCGCTTGACGCGGTTCGTGCGCGAGAAGCAAGGCGAAAGTATTCGCATCGCGACCTGCGAGCGCGGCAGTAAGGTTCGGCTCGTACGGGGCCGGCGACGTGTAGTCGTGGATGCCCACGATGTCGATGGTGTCGCCGTCATGCTGGATCGAGGCGCGACTGTTGCGAAGTGTGGTGATCCCCAATGTTTGCCACACGTCGAGCCATTTGCCACCGTCGTCCGCGTAGAACTCGTGGTTTCCGCTGACTCCGAAGATTCCGTCCGGCGCCTGAAGATCGGCGAGCGGAGCAAGATCGGGAGCAACTTTTGCGACGGTGCCGTCCACGAGATCGCCGCCGATCGCGATCAGATCGACATTCTGCGCGTTGACGATTTCGACCACCTTGCGGGTGAAGTCGACCCCGCGGGCCGGTCCCACGTGCAGGTCGGTGATCAAGGCGATCCGGTATCCGTTGAAGCCCTCGGGCAGGCGAGCGAGCGGCACGCGGACGCGTGAAATCTTGGGGCCCGACGCCTCGTAGACGCCGTAGCCGGCGGTGCCGATCGCCGCGAGAGTGACTGCTGCTGTAGCCAACTGCAACGTACGACGCTTGGCCGGGTCGACTTCGGTCGTGGTATCCGTGCGGCGTGCACGTAGTCGACTGATCCCGGCAAACAGGCCGATCACGAGCAGTCCGGGAATCAGGTACAGCCACGAAGCCAGCCAGACCCATCCGAGAAATCCGATCGGTCGCGCCCAGGACGTCGGAAAGATTTCGCCGCTGCCGACCCCGATGAGCGTCGAGACCGCCAAGACGACAAGCGCAGTGTCGGCAAGACGAGCCCATCGCCTCGGGATGCCGGTGGCGCGAACGAGTCGGCGGTGCAGGAACCAGGTCAGAAGGGCGAGAAGGACTGCAAAAACCGCGACGCGCCCCATCAGGACAGCATCTTGGTCACTGTGGCCGCGAGAGCGGGGTCGGACGTCGAATCGACGCGAACCAAGGTTCCGCCGGTCCGATCCGAGACGTCTTGGAGTGTGGAGACGTCGTCGCCCGCACCGACGACGATCACGTCGACCTGTACCGGACGTGACGGATTGCCCGCAGCGGCGATCGCGCTGAGCAGTTCGGCTCGCGTCGTGGTGGATTCGTCAGGTGTACTCGAGGTGATCAGCAGCACCGAGTTGACTCGTCCCGCGTCGAAACCGTCAACCGCGGCTTTGTACGAACTGGCAAGCGCCGGGTACTTGGAGGTCTTTCCGCCGGCTCGAAGCCCGTTGAGGAAATCGGTGATGGTGGCACGCCGATTCGGCTCGGACAGTGAACCGCCCGGAACCAGGATGCGCTCGGACGGTTTTCCGTCGGTGCCCGTGCTGAACTCGCGAAGGCCGATGTCCGAAGCGTCAGGGCTGCGACCCAATTGCGTGTTCACTGCCGCGGCAACGTTCACCAAGCGGGTAGTGCCACCGTCGTCGGTACCCATCGACGCCGACGTGTCCATCAGGATGGTGGCACTACGCGGAGAGACCGGATTGGCGACGATGTCACCGAGCGCAGCTGCGGTTTCGGCCGAAGCCGGTTTCAACGTGGACGAGATCTTGGCCGGAGACACCGCACCGAGATCGGGAAGATCTTGACCCTCGACCCGGAAACCGGCGCCGACGAACAACTGTGACTGATTCGGCTCACGCATGAAATCGGCAAACTGTGCCGCTGCGCGCGAGGCGGTTTCGTCGATCCCGCTGCCCGAGACGATGACCGCCGGATAGTCCGCGACTGGCGTTGCGCCGGCGGGGGAGTACGTCGTCATCGCTGCGTTCGCGCTCTGCGCTATCGACTGTTCCGTGGCCGGAACGGCTTTCACCGAATCCGGTGTTCCGGCGCTCAGTGCTCCGAGGGCTTCGGCGGTGGACGTGGGGGGAGTCGGCAAGGATTGGAACTGCAACGCCCGCGCACTGAGCGCAGCGTTGACCTGCGCGGACTTCGCCTGATCCGTCGTGACCGGACCGGCACCCGCATCGGCGACGTCGGCAGCGATCGCCTGTGCGGCCATCGAGGTTTCGGTGCTTCCGACCGGCAGGGCGACCGTCAGATCGGAAGGCAATGACTTCCAACTCGATGCTGCGCCGACCAATGTTGCCGCGGTCTCGGGGCCGGCTGCCAGAACGATCGGGGAACTCGCGAGCGAGCGAGGATCACCGTTGATCACGGCCTTGCCCGCCAGCGGCGCGAGTTCGAACGAGCTCGTCGGGATCCACAGGGAGGGACGCTGTCCCAATGCTGCGTCGTCCCAGGGTGCCGCCGGACCGGCTTCGAGTGCCGTCGAGACCGACGCGGACGGCGCACCGTGCACCACGACGGTGATGCAGTGATCGCGCACGACCGGAGAGGTCTGGGTGTACCGCTTGGCCAGTTCCTCGATCTGTGGGGCGATGGACGGATCCGCGGTGACGTCGAGTGTCTTGTTGCCTTCGACGCACGTACCTGCTGCCTGCTGGCCCTGATCGTCGATCCGGTTGCTGAGGGCCTTCCACCCGAAGAAGCCTGCAACGATCAAGACGATCAGCACGACGACGAGAATCGGCCCCTTGCTGATACCTCTGGCGCCTGACCTGCCGCGATGTTCGCCCACGTACCTTGCCCTACCTTGGTCACTCGAAGAATGTCTGCTGAACGGACTGTGTCCTCGGCCAGTCTAGTGACGAATCTTCGGGGCCTACGCGAACAGCCTCGACACCGGTAGCGGTGCCGAGGCTGTTCGGGTTCAGCTTCGAGTTCGAAGAAGGTGAAATCAGGCGTTGGCAGCCTTGTACTCGCGGCGGCGGCGATGCAGGATCGGCTCCGTGTATCCGCTGGGCTGCTTCGCGCCTTCGAGGATGAGTTCCTTGGCAGCCTGGAACGCGATGTTGGAATCGAAATCAGGTGCCATGTTGCGGTACTCGGCGTCGCCCTCGTTCTGACGGTCGACAACCGGGGCCATGCGCTCGAGTGCACTGACAACGTCGCTCTCGCTGACGATGCCGTGACGCAGCCAGTTGGCGAGCAGCTGGCTCGAGATGCGCAGGGTGGCGCGGTCCTCCATGAGCGCGACATCGTGGATGTCGGGAACCTTGGAGCAGCCGACACCCGCGTCGATCCAGCGGACGACGTAGCCGAGGATGGACTGGCAGTTGTTGTCGAGCTCTTCCTTCTTCTCCGCGTCCGTCCAGTCGGTGCTGGGAGCGAGCGGGATGGTCAGGATGTCGTCGACGCTCGCACGCGGCTTGCCCTTCAGGCCGTCCTGAACAGCGAACACGTCGACGCGGTGGTAGTGCGTCGCGTGCAGCGTTGCGCCGGTCGGCGAAGGAACCCACGCGGTGTTGGCGCCGGCCTTGGGGTGGCCGATCTTCTGCTCGAGCATGTCTGCCATCAGCTCGGTCATGGCCCACATGCCCTTGCCGATCTGCGCCTTGCCCTGCAGGCCGCAGGCCAGTCCGGTGTCGACGTTCCAGTCCTCGTACGCACCGATCCACTTCTGCTTCTTCATCTCGGCCTTGCGCACCATCGCGCCGGCTTCCATGGAGGTGTGGATCTCGTCGCCGGTGCGGTCGAGGAAGCCGGTGTTGATGAACACGACGCGGTCGACTGCTTCCTTGATGCAGGCAGCGAGGTTGACTGTCGTGCGACGCTCCTCGTCCATGATGCCGACCTTGAGCGTGTTCTCGGGAAGCCCGAGGACCTGCTCGACGCGGCCGAACAGTTCGGTGGTGAAGGCAACTTCCTCGGGGCCGTGCTGCTTGGGCTTGACGATGTAGATCGAGCCGGTGCGGCTGTTGTCGAGCGGGCCGTTGGCGTCACTGATCGAGAGGCCATGCACTGCACAGGTGCTGGTGATCAAAGCGTCGAGAATGCCCTCGGGGACCTCGTTGCCTTCGGCATCGAGGATCGCGGGGTTGGTCATGAGGTGACCGACGTTGCGGACGAACAGGAGCGAACGACCGTGCAGGCTGAGTTCGCTGCCGTCGACGGCGGTGTACTTACGGTCGCCGTTGAGCGTACGAGTGAAGGACTTGGCGCCCTTCTTGATCTCCTCGGACAGATCACCGCGATTGAGGCCCAACCAGTTCCGGTAACCGACAACCTTGTCGTCGGCGTCGACAGCGGCGACCGAGTCCTCGAAGTCCATGATCGTGGTGACGGCCGATTCGAGAACGACGTCCTTGACACCGGCGGCGTCGGTGCTGCCGATCGGGGAGGACGCGTCGATCTGGATCTCGGCGTGCAGTCCGTTGTTGAGCAGCAGGATGCTCGTCGGTGCGTCCTTCTCGCCGAGGTAGCCGACGAACTTCTCCGGCTGGGCGAGGGTGGTGACCGTACCGTCTGCCAACGTGATCTTCAGTTCGCTGCCGTCGATCACGTACTTGGTCGAATCTGCATGCGACCCCGACGCGAGAGGTGCTGCCGCGTCGAGGAATTCACGCGCCCAGGCGATGACCTTGTCGCCTCGGACCTTGTTGTAGCCGGAACCCTTCTGGGCGCCGTTCTCCTCCGAGATGGCGTTGGTGCCGTACAGCGCGTCGTACAACGAACCCCAGCGGGCGTTGGACGCGTTGAGAGCGAAGCGCGCGTTGAGGATCGGCACGACCAACTGCGGGCCGGCCGTCGAGGTGATCTCGGTGTCGACGTTCGCGGTGGTGACCGAGAACTCGGCAGGCGTCGGCAAGAGGTAGCCGATCTCCTGCAGGAACGCCTTGTATGCGGCAGCGTCGATGGGAGCGCCGGCATGATCGCGATGCCACTGATCGATCTGAGCCTGCAGATCGTCACGCTTGGCAAGCAAATCGCGGTTCTTCGGTGCGAGCTCGGTGATGACCTTGTCGGCGCCGGCCCAGAACGTCTCGGCGTCTACACCGGTGCCGGGAAGAGCCTCCTCGACCACGAAGTCGTAGAGAACCTTGGCAACCTGAAGACTGCCGACCTGAACGCGCTCAGTCATGAATAGCCTCACTTTTCCGAAAGCGGAGCACCACATATGGATGCCATGAACCAACATCAATGTTACCTGGGAGTATTCCCACCGCTGTCCGCGCCCTGAGCTGCGATAATCGGGCGCGAAGAGCTGAAACGATCAAGTGAAATTCGTTCTGTCTAGAGTTTGCGCGCGGAAATCTCGAAACCGGCCTTGCGTAGACGCTCGACCAGGACGTCGCCGAGCGCTGTTGCTGGAGTCAAAACGCCGGTGGCCGGGGGGAGATCCTGTTGGTCCTTCGCCAATGACAACGCAGATTCGCCGAGCATTACCGCCGTCGCGCTATATCCCGGGTCGCCCTTCGCCTTCACTCGTGAGGTGTATCGAGCGCCGGTCGTGGTCGTGGTGAACACATCGAGCGTGAAGTGCCCCTTCTTCTGGGTGCTCTCGCTCGGGCCCTCGCCGGGCGCAGGCAATACCTTGTCGAGAAGGAAACGCGTCGGAGGAAGAGCGAGTCCGGCGACCAGCGCGCCGAGGCCGACTGCGACACCGCCCGCGATTACCGGTGACACCACCGATGAGCCGACGCTCATCACCTCGCTGTACTTGAACTTCTTGCCGTACGCCCACTCTCGGAGCGCATTGCTGCGACGGACGACTCGTGTGTTGTACGACGCCATCACGAACGGTGCCTTCCAACCCTTCAACGAAGGATCGATCTTCTTGCCGTCGACCACGCTCACGTCGCTCTGTCGTCCGAGGTCAGGCTCGCGGTCACGATTGGGGCTCAATGAATACGGCGAGGCAGCGAGTTTCCTTAGGCGCGCATCGTCTTTCGACACGTCGATCTGATTGCGAAGCGAATCGATCGTGCCACCGCTCACTCCGCCGCGCAGCGCCGTGACCACCAGCGTTGTGTCGGTGAGCTCACCGGCGCCGTCGGCAGTGACCTTCTCGTGGAGGACGTGAACTCCGAGATCGGAAGGGATGGAATCGAATCCGCAGGAATGGACGATCTTTGCGCCGGACGAGACCGCCAGCTCATGGTTGGCGTCGATGCTCTCGCGGTGGAACAGCACCTCACCGGTGAGGTCGACGTAATGAGTTCCGGCGGAGGCGCATTCGTGAACAAGGGTGTGACCGTACTTGGCGTACGGGCCGACCGTGGTGGCGACGACCCGAGTTCGCTGCGCGAGCGCTTTCAATGCGGTGGCGTCGTCGGCGTCGGCGATGATCAGGGGGAGATCGGCGGCGGCGGTACCCAGATCGGCGCGAGTGGCTGCCAACTTCTCGAGGGAGCGGCCACCGAGGCCGATCTTCGTGCCTTCGGGAGCGTGTTTGACGAGGTAGTCGGCGAGTAGCTTTCCGACGAAGCCGCTCGCTCCGTAGACGATGATGTCGAGTTCTCGGGCGGGCGAGGTTCCAGTCATGGAGCCAGCCTACAAACGCGTACTCGAAAGTGATGTGACCGAGGTCACTCGTCGGGGAGGGGTTCCTTGACGACGAGGATCGGAGCCTCCACTTCGAGCAGGAGACGCTGCAGTGGGCGTTCGAGGAGGAACTTGCCGATGGGGGACATCCGGCGTGTTCCGACGATCAGGAGATCGACACCCGCGCCGTGGACCAGGTTCACGAGCGCGGTCACCGGATCGCCGTCGTGCTCGGTGGTGCGCAGATCCCACTTCGTCTCCGAGAATCCACCGGCGTCGAGCGCTGACTGAATCTCGCCGCGAAGAGCGGCCCGATCGTCCTCGGTGTCTCCGGTGTCGGCCGTGTCCCCGATGTTGACATCGTCCAGGACGTGCAGAACCAGCAGTTCCTCGCTTCGACCCACGGATTCCCGTGCGGCGGCCACGATTGCGGCGCGGCCTTCCGGGCTGTCCTTGTGTACGACGGCGATCGTCATGGTTCCTCCGAGTCGGTGAGCAGGTTCGCAGTCCATTATCGCCTGCAATGCTGTGCCCTACCTGAATTGAGCTACTCGACACGGGGGTTTGGCGGTGATGAGATCGCCACATTGGGGCGCCTAGGTGCTGCCTGTCACCACTGCGGGGTGCCGCCCATCACCACGGCGAGGGTTTGTAATCCTTGAGGAAGCAGCCGTGCAGGTCGATACCCAGTTCGCCCTGAACGATGGGGTCGTAGACGCGGGCTGCACCGTCGACGAGGTCGAGTGGTGCGTGGAAACCTTCGTCGGCCAACCGCATCTTGGTGAAGTGCGGGCGTTCGTCGGTGATCCAGCCGGTGTCGACGGCGGTCATGAGGATGCCGTCGTCGAGCATTTCCTTGGAGCTGGTGCGGGTCAGCATGTTCAGTGCTGCCTTGGCCATGTTGGTGTGCGGGTGGCCAGGGCCCTTGTACGCGCGGCTGAACTGGCCTTCCATGGCGGAGACATTCACGACGTACTTGCGTCGCGCAGCTGCCGCGGCCATCGACGGGCGCAGGCGTGAAACGAGGATGAATGGCGCGACCGAGTTGCAGAGCTGGACTTCGAGAAGCTCGATCGGATCGACTTCCTCGACGGTCTGGACCCAACTGTTGGTGTGCGCGAGGTCCGGCAGCAGCCCGCCGGCGTCGATGGCGATGCCTTGCTCGATGCGATCGGGTGAAGCCGACTTGGCGACGAGTGCGAGTGAACTGACCGCGTCGGCGGACAGATTTCCGGAGGTGATGCTTGCGACGTCCGACAGCGATCCGGCCAGAGCCGCGGGGTGGGCGTCGCTCGTCTTGCCGAAGGTCAGGACATCAGGGAGTTCACCGGCGGGCAGTGCTCCGGACTCGGCGTCAACCAGAGCGCCGTAGGCACCGGGGGAGCGTCGGACGGTCTGCGCGGCGTTGTTGATGAGGATGTCGAGCGGACCCTGTGCGGCAACGGAATCCGCGAGTGCAACAACCTGGGCGGGGTCGCGGAGGTCGATGCCGACGATGCGCAGACGGTGAATCCAGTCGTTGCTGTCTTCCATCGCCTTGAATCGGCGGATCGCGTCGTTGGGGAATCGCGTCGTGATGGTCAGATGTGCGCCGTCACGCAGCAGGCGCAGCGCGATGTACATACCGATCTTCGCGCGGCCGCCGGTCAGAAGTGCGCGTCGGCCGGTGAGATCAGTGCTCGCATCACGTTTGCTGCGGCTGGTGGCAGCGCACTCGGGGCACAGTTGGTGGTAGAAGGCGTCGACTGCGGTGTAGCGCTGCTTGCAGATGTAGCACGGTCGCGCCTTGATGAGCGTGCCGGCGGAAGCGCCGGCGGTGTTCGACTTGATCGGAATGCCTGCGGTCTCGTCGTCGATGCGATCGGGTGAACCTGTGGCAGTCGCGGCGACTACTTGGCGGTCCGCTTCGTTGACGGCTGCGCGCGAGGCGAGGCGGCGCTTCTTCTTGAGTCGCTTGAACAGATGGCCGACAGCGCGCTGCATGGTGATCGAATCGGGATGCTCGTCGTCGAGTTCGGCGGCTTCGGAAAGGACCTTCAGGCAGATTTCGAGTTCTGCGGGGTCGAGGCCGGTGAGTTCGGCTCGAGCAGATTCTGAATCGGCTGTTTCCAGCGAATCTGCCTGCAGTGCATCCGACTTCTTGGTGTCTGTATCCACTTCGAACTTCTGTTCCATCTCGATCGCCGCTCGCGCGGACTGTTCCCTGGTGCGGGAACTTCGCCAATTACGAGAAAAGCTCCGGTTCGATGAACCGGAGCTTTTCCTGTCTGTCTCAACACAGAGTGTCCGAGGGGGGACTTGAACCCCCACGTCCGTTAATAGGACACTAGCACCTCAAGCTAGCGCGTCTGCCATTCCGCCACTCGGACTCGGCCCCGATTTCTCGGTGCTGGGAAAGAGTATCCGATGCCATCGCCAGGTCCCAAATCGCCCCACCGCTGTGCGCCTTTATTAACCGCCGGGGGTTAATAAAGGCGCACAGCAAAAAGACCCCAACCTGATCAGGCTGGGGTCTTTCTGCTGTATTCGAGTGTCCGAGGGGGGACTTGAACCCCCACGTCCGTTAATAGGACACTAGCACCTCAAGCTAGCGCGTCTGCCATTCCGCCACTCGGACTCGGCCCCGATTTCTCGGTGCTGGGAAAGAGTATCCGATTAGGTGAGCTGCCCCAAATCGCCAGGTTGCGGGGCATTCCGGTCGCCCGCGTCGTTTGATTCGATGGTAGGAAAGTGGAATGACCACAACCCCGAATAATCCGAATCCGAGCAGAGCCGAAGCAGAAGTAGTCGAACTGGTCAGTTCTCTCATCCGCTTCGACACCTCGAACACGGGAGAACTCGAAACCACCAAGGGTGAGCGTGCGTGCGCGGAGTGGGTTGCCGCGCAGCTTCAAGAAGTCGGCTACGAGACGGAATACGTCGAGTCCGGTGCACCCGGACGCGGGAACGTCTTTGCCCGCTTGAAGGGAGCTGAGTCGGGTCGAGGCGCATTGATGCTTCACGGTCACCTCGACGTCGTTCCGGCCGAGCCCGCCGACTGGAGCGTCCATCCCTTTGCCGGCACCGTCCAGGACGGTTACGTCTGGGGGCGCGGAGCCGTGGACATGAAGGACATGGTCGGGATGATCTTGGCCCTCGCCAGGCAGTTCAAGGCGGAAGGCGTCGTACCGCCGCGTGATCTGGTGTTCGCCTTCGTGGCGGACGAGGAAGCGGGCGGCAAGTACGGATGCCAGTGGCTGGTCGAGCACCGCCCGGATCTGTTCGAGGGAGTGACCGAAGCCGTCGGTGAGGTGGGCGGTTTCTCGCTGACGGTTCCGCGGCCGGACGGAACCGACCGCAGGCTCTACCTCGTGGAGACTGCGGAAAAGGGCCTCGGTTGGATGCGTCTGACGGCCAAGGGACGCGCCGGGCACGGCTCCTTCCTCCACGACGACAACGCAGTCGCGACACTCGCCGGCGCGGTCTCGAGACTCGCTGCTCATCAGTTCCCGATCGTGATCTCGGATTCGGTTGCCGAGTTCCTCACCGCCGTCGGCGAAGAGACCGGATTGGACTTCGATCCAGGATCACCCGACATCGACGGGACTCTCGCGAAGTTGGGGACGATCGCCAACATCATCGGGGCGACCTTCCGTGACACGGCGAACCCGACGATGCTCAAGGCCGGATACAAGGCGAACGTCATTCCGCAGACTGCCGAGGCAGTCTTCGACTGCCGCGTGCTGCCGGGACGGCAGGCTGAATTCGAGCGCACGGTGGACCAGCTGATCGGCCCCGACGTGACCCGCGAGTGGATCACCAAGCTCGATTCGTACGAAACAACGTTCGACGGCCACCTCGTAGACGCCATGAACGAGGCGATCCTCGCCCATGATCCGGAGGCTCGCACAGTTCCGTACATGCTCTCCGGCGGAACCGACGCGAAGGCATTCGCGAAACTGGGCATTCGCTGCTTCGGCTTCGCGCCGTTGCAGTTGCCGCCCGAGCTCGATTTCAGTGCGCTGTTCCACGGCGTCGACGAGCGAGTTCCGGTGGACGCACTACTGTTCGGGACACGTGTTCTGGAACATTTCCTGCTCAATTCCTGACGAGCACGTAGATAGATCCGTGAGCTCGACGCACATCGAGCTCTCTTGTCACAGAAAGGATTCGCATGGCGCACGATCCGTACGAACCATTGCCGAAGTTGCCGAGTTTCGAGCTGACCAGTGACGACATCACTGCGGGCCAGCCGCTGAAGCTTGCTCAGGCCAGTGGAGCCTTCGGAGTTCCCGGTGGCGAAGACATCTCACCGCAGCTCTCGTGGTCCGGCTTTCCGGCCGAGACGAAGAGCTTCGTGGTGACGGTGTTCGATCCGGACGCACCGACGGCGTCAGGATTCTGGCACTGGGCCGTGGCGAACATCCCCGCTTCCGTCACCCAACTCCCGGCCGGTGCCGGCGCGGCGGACAGCGATGTCCTGCCCGCCGGAACCGTCACCCTCCGCCACGACGGTGGCGGGTTCGGTTTCATCGGCGCAGGCCCGCCTCCCGGGCACGGTCCGCATCGCTACATCGTGGCGGTGCATGCCCTCGACGTGGAGACGCTCGACGGAGTCACCCCTGACTCGTCGCCGGCGTTCCTCGGTTTCAACGTGTTCCATCACGCGATTGCGCGTGCAACCCTGACCGGGACGTTCGAGGTCGAGTAATCACTTTGCTGTGCGCCTTTATTAACCGCGGGCGGTTAATAAAGGCGCACAGCAGTTTCTAGCGAGGATTTTCAGCTCCCACTGCCTGGGCGATCGACGAGAAACCGGCTGCGCGGACCCGCTTGGCTATGCCCTTGTGGATGCTGCGAGCCCAGAACGGTCCGCCGTAGATGAAGCCGGTGTACCCCTGCACCAGCGTCGCGCCGGCGAGGATGCGCTCCCACGCCTGGTCGGCTGTTTCGATACCGCCGACCGAGATGATGGTCAGCTTGTCGCCGACGCGGGCGTACAGGCGCCGGAGCACCTCGAGCGAGCGGTCGGCAACCGGTGCACCGGACAGCCCGCCAGCGCCGAGTGCAGCTACCTCGGCATCCGGGGTCTTCAAACCGTCGCGGCGGATCGTGGTGTTGGTCGCGACGATTCCGGCAAGCCCGAGCTCGACTGCCAGATCGGCGACAGCGTCGACGTCCTCGTCCGAGAGATCGGGCGCGATCTTCACCAGTACCGGCACGCTGACGGTGTCGAGCACGGCCTGCAGGATCGGGCGCAGAGATTCGACGGCCTGCAGATCACGGAGTCCGGGCGTGTTCGGCGAGCTGACATTCACGACCATGAAGTCGGCCAGCGGACCCAGAAGCTGGGCGCTGGCCGTGTAGTCGGCAGCGGCGTCGGCAGCTTCGACGATCTTGGTCTTGCCGATGTTGGCACCGATCGGCACCGTGACGCGACGCTGTCGCAGGAAATTCGCCGCGTGACCAGCGCCGTGGTTGTTGAAGCCCATTCGGTTGATCAGAGCGCGGTCGGCCGGAAGTCGGAAGAGACGTGGCGCGGGGTTACCGGGCTGAGCTTGGGCCGTTACTGTTCCGACCTCGGCGAAACCGAAGCCCAACGGGCCCCAGGCGTCGACTCCGGTGGCGTCCTTGTCGAATCCTGCGGCCAGGCCGAGAGGTGCCGGGAACGTCAGACCGAAAGCCTGACTGCGCAGAACCGGGTCGTCGACGACAAGGACTTTTGCGACCAGCCAGCGAAGGGGAGCGAACCGTGTCACCAGTTTCATCGCGGTGAAGGCAATGTGGTGGATGCGTTCCGGTGGGACCCGGAACATCAGGCTCAGCAGCAGTTGGTACACGATTCTCCAGCTCTTCGATGGTGTGATTTTGTCAGCGGTTTCGATAGCGGCGGGTTCTGGTCGTCTGTTGAACGATCAGTGCTGAATGCCGTCCGGATCGGTCACGTGCAGCGGCGTCTTCTTTCGCTTGAGCAGCACGCGACGACTGCCGTCGGGGTAGAGACGGACTCGGGAGAGTTCCCACCCGCCGAACTCGGCCGAGATCGCCAGGCGCATCGACGCCGTGACCCGCGAAACGTTCGGCGGTAGCCGGAGCGGCACGTAGTCGAACTTGTCGTCCGACGTCTCCCACTGCGCGGGGATCCCGCGCGTACGCTTTTCCATCAGTTCTCCCGTGACGGGATGACCTGCAGCCCGTCACCGGTTGCCGATCCGACGATCAGATTGCCGTTGGAAGAGTCTACGGCCAACGAATTCGGCTGTCGCACCGTCTTGAACCGCCCGGTCTCCACGGGGATGCCGGACGACAGATCGAAGCCGACCACTTCGTTGGTCGCCGTCAGTGTCACCCACACCCGATCCGCGGTCTCGTCGTAGGCGACGGCGTAAGGCGATTCGCCGACGGGGTAGCGCTGGTGCATCAGGAGCGGATCGGCCGTGAAGACGAGCAGTTCGTTGCCGGTGGTGTCGGTGACAAGGATGCGTCCGAAGCGATCGGTGGCCAGATGAGTTGCGCCCTCACCGGCGCGAAGAGCGACGCCGAGTTTGCCGTCTTCGAGATTGATCGCCGTCAGCGAGGTCTGACGGTGATCGAGGGCGCTCAGGTTGTCGCCGGTCACCGCAAGTTCGTCGACGGATGCAAACCCCGAAACCGTCTGTGACTGATCGGTCTTCGGGTCGACGATGTGAACTGAACCATTGTCCGTGCCGATCGCGATGCGGCCGTCGGTCAGCTCGACCGCGGAGTTCGCCTGGCCGTCGACCGGTATGGACGTCTGTTCGCCCGATGTCAGATTCAGCTTCACTACCTGGCGATCCATCGCCAGCAGAGCGCTACCGTCGGAGCCGATCGAAACGTCGCGTACGTCTGAATCCAGAGCTATCGGACGACCTGCGGAGGCGGGGTCGGCGCCGGCCAAACTGTCCGAAGGAACGACCAGCACCGATCGTGGGTCGTTGGCAACCAGAACAGCGCTGCGCGTGATCGGGTCGAATGTGATGGAATCGATCAGACCTGAATACGGGTGAACCACGCCGTCCGGGGTACTGGTGGTGGCCGGTGAGACCGCTGCCGTAGCGGGATCGATCGTGATGAGGTCGTCTCCGCCATCTCCGGAAGAACATCCTGTGACCAGCAGAACCGCCGCCCCCATTGCTGCTGCAGTGGTGCGGATCCCTAGGCGAGCCATGTGTAGTTCCTCTTTTTCTTGTCATCTGTTCTTCACGCAGTGCGACTGTCATCGATCATCCCTGATCGCAGTCGGGCGCCGTTCATCGCGTCGAGGAACTACCGACCATTCCGCTCACACCCTTGACGCGATACCGTACGAACAGCGGTTGCGGTTGACGCTGCAATCACCGAGGAGATCATTGTGATTCCCACAGAACCCACCGATTCCGGCGCACAGCCGCCCGAACCGGCGCGGCCGGGCTTCGAGATCGAGGACCTCACCGTCGGCGCTCATGCACACGGTTTCGGCAGGTCCGACGGTCGAACTTTCGCGTTCCGCGTACGCAAGAGCGTGCTGTTCGTCGAGGTATACGGCGAATACTGCGAGCACAGTGTGCCGACCCCTTCGGACGTTGTCGCCACGGCGGAGCGATCGGTCACCGACATCGATCTGACCGACGAGCGAAGCATCGCCGGTGTGGTGCGCGACGCAGTTCTCTCGACCGAGACTGATTGGTCACATCCGGACGTCGGTGACGGCGTTCGTCAGGGCGAGGGTCGCAGCCTGCCGACGGTGAGAGCAGTCCTGAACAGGCTGGGATCGATCATCGATTCTGTTCGGTGAATTCTCGGCGCGGGATAACCAGCGTTGCTCCGGTTGTCGGATGCGGGAACACCTCGACCGGATAACCGTAGACGCGGGTCAGAAGCTCTTCGTGCAGCACCGATTCCGGGGGACCGTCGGCGGCGATGCGTCCATTCTCGAGTACGACGATTCGGTCGGCATACGCCGCTGCCAACGCGAGATCGTGCAAAACGACGACGACGGCATCGCCGTCCGCAGCGCGAGCGCGCGCCACGGACATCACCGCTTCCTGGTGTCCGAGATCGAGTGCTGCAGTCGGCTCGTCCAGCAGGATGGTCGACGTTTCCTGTGCCAGTACCCGGGCAAGAGCGACCCGCGCCTGCTCGCCACCGGACAGCACGGCGAACGGCCGATTGGCGAACCCCTCGACATCGCAGGTCTTCATCGCTGCGGTGATAGCAGCGCCGTCGCGGTCTTCTCGGCGCGTTCCGGCCCATGGGGCACGTCCCATGCGAACGACCTGGCGAGCGCTGAACGAAAATCCGATGGTGTGTTTCTGGGGGAGAACCGCGCGTCGGCGCGCCATGTCGATCGGCGACCACTGAGTGAGGTCGGTGCCTTCGACGTCCACCCGCCCAGCGATGACGGGCTGATCACCGGCCAACGCCGCAAGAAGAGTCGACTTACCGGCGCCGTTCGGTCCGACGAGGACGACGAGCTCGCCTGCCCGGACTTCGATGGATACGCCTTCGAGAATGTGTCGACCACCGCGTTCGACGGTGATGTCGCGCGCTTCGAGGGTGACATCACCGACGCCAGGGCCTTCCGGTTCGGGGGTGACGCGGCCGAACAGTTCGCGCCAGTTTCTTACGAGGCTGCTCATGCCCACCCGCCCTGTTGCGCGCGTGTTCGTCGGAGAAGCCAGAAGAAGAAGGGGCCGCCAACCAGAGCGGTCAGCATTCCGAGGGGCAGGTCTGCGTTGTCGATCAGCGACCGCGAGCCGAGATCTGCGACAAGCAGAACCAGTGCGCCGGCAAGGGCGCTCGCCGGAATCAGCGCGCGGTGGCCGGGGCCGACAAGAATGCGCATCAGGTGCGGAACGATCAGTCCGACGAAGAGGATGATGCCGGTGAAGGCAACACTCGCCGAGACCAGGAGAGCGACGATCAGAACCGCGAACTGGCGCAGCCGTTCGACGTTGACACCCAGGTGACGAGCTGCATGTTCACCGAGTGCGAGAAGGTCCAGACGCGGAGCGATCATGACCGTCGCGGCAATTCCGACAACGGTCATCGGCGCCACGATCATGACGGCATTCCACGACGCTCCGTTGAGTGAGCCGAGTTGCCAGAACACGATCTGATCGCGAGCGGACGGGCTGGCGACGAAGGTGAAGAACGCGATGAGTCCGCCGGCGAACGCATTGATCGCGACGCCGGTCAGCACCAATGTCACTACTTCGGTTCGCCCTTCGTGGCGCGCAAGCAGGTAGACCGCCGCGGTGGTGAACAGCCCGGCGACGAACGCCGCCGCAGCAACGGCCCAGCCGGCCACGAACGTGCCGCCGACGACGATGACAGCGCTCGCGCCAACTGCAGCGCCCGCGGACACTCCGATCACCCCGGGCTCCGCGAGTGGATTGGAGAACACACCCTGCAGGAGCGCACCGGAACATCCCAGCGCCGCGCCGACACAGATGGCGAGCACGACGCGGGGGAAACGAACCTCCCACAAAGTCACTTCACCGCTGGGATGGGCGGGCATCGGACCGAGATCGAGCCCGATGCGGTGCAGAATGCTGCCCAAAACCTCGAGAGGCGATGTCGGAACTTGACCGATGCACGCCGACAGCACTGCGACGATCACCAGGGCGAGAGTCAAGCTGACCAGAACCGCACTCACCCGCGACCGCGACGCGGGGCCAGACGCCGACTTGTCGGCGCCCCCGACGTCATGTGAATCCTCGGCTGCGGACACAGACTTACCTGCTTCGGAACTACCTGTTTCTGTACTCACGAATCAGCACTCACAAATCTTTGCTCACGATCCACCGGGCTCGTAGATCGCTTCGGCGAGTGCCGCCATGACGCGTCCGGTGTTCGGCCCGAAGCTGAGCAGGACACCGTCCTCCATGTCGACTACTCGTTTGGTCTTTCCGGCCGGCGTCTGAGCGATGCCAGGGACCTTTTCGAGGCCGTCGATTCCGCCGATCGATGCCAATCCGTCCGTCATCATCAGCAGGGCGTCAGGCGCTGCGGCGATGAGCGCCTCGCTGGTGATGGGTACGAACTGTTGTGTGATGCCCGAGGCGGTACCCGCATCTGTGGCGCCGAGGGCCTCGATCAAGGAATCGGCACCCGAACCTTCACCGCCGATCATGGTGATGGCCGATCCGCGCATGTAGAGGAACGCGATCTTCAGTGGATCGCCGTCGTTGGGAACCAGATCGCGCGCGGCAGCGATCTCCGATTCGGTTCGATCGATCAGCGCTGCGCCCTGGGCCGGAACGCCGAGCGCGTCGGCGACTGCTTGGATCTGCCCCGGCACACCTTCGAGGGTTCGGGTCGGGTCGAAGAACACCACGGGAACACCGGCGGCGCGCAACTGATCCTGGACGCTCTTGGGCCCGATGCTCGTGTCAGTGAGAACCACGGTGGGATTCAAATCGAGGATGGCTTCGGTACTGAGCGATTGGCCGCCGACCGTGACAACCGGTACGTCCGCGACCGCGGGGAACTTGGCTGCGGTGTCGCGGCCGACAAGGTTGTCACCGAGGCCGAGCGCCACCGTTGTCGTAGCGAGCGTCCCGTAGCGGTCGGCCGCAACGATCCGGCTGTTGTCGGTGATGGTCACGTCGACGCCGTCGAAGCTCTTCACCGTCACGGGCAGCGTTGCGGTCGGGTTGTCGGACACGGGAACCGGGCTGGAATCTTCGAGTACTGCGGTCCGGGCACCCTGAGATGTCGTGGAGTTGTCGCTGGATCCGCAAGCCACGAGACCGAAACCGGCTGCTGCGACCAGTGCCGCCGCGGCCAAGCGCTTCATCATTTGACGAGGTAGCTCTCGATGTCGCCTTCGAGGTCGGCGAACAGGTCACCGTTGAGGCGGTACGCCAGATTCACCTCGTCGATGAAACGCTGCTGTTCTTCGGCCGGAATCTGCAGCGCATCCAGATTCGAGCGGTAGTCGTCCTTGAAAGGCTTCGGCTTGGGGATGCCTTCGAAGATGTAGAAGCGAAGTCCGTCGGTCTCGAATCCGTAGGCGCGCTCGAGCATCCGGCGGATGATCTGTCCGCCCGAGAGGTCACCCATGTATCGCAGGTAGTGATGTGCGACGAAGCCGGCGGGCCAGTCGAACGCCACTTCCTTCAGGCGGGCGATGTAACGCTCGGTTGCCGGCAAGGCCACGAGTTCGTCGCGCCAGTTCGGTCCGCCGAGGAACTCGAGATCGGCTTCGAGCGAAGCCACCCGCAACAGATCCTCGGACAGGAACGGAGCGACCAACTCGTTGTCGGCGTGTGTGCGGCCGGCCTCTTCGAGGCTCGTGTAGACGAGGTACGTCTGTCCCAGAAGAGCGGCGTAGCCAGCCGTGGTCAGCTCACCGCCGAGAAGCGCGCCTACGAATCGGGACTGCTCCGTCTCGCGGTGTGCTGCGTCCGTCTCGGTCTTGATTCGTTCGGAGAAGGCGGGGCCTGCGTCTGCGGAAAGGCTGTCTACGTCGAGCGTGGTCATTGTTTCTCCTGAGGCTGTAGTCAAGCGTTGCCTACTAGGTTAGCCTGCCCTCGCCAACACGATACCTTCGGTATTTCGATCAGCGGGACAGATCAAGCGCTCACATCGTCGAGAGCCGCGGCAATCGCTTTCGGAAGTTCCAATTCTTCGGTTGCCAGTACTCCTGTCAACTGGGCGAGATCCCGCGTGCCGACGACGGCGCTGGCCACCCCGGCGCGATCGCGCGCCCAGGCCAGTGCCACCGCCAGTGGGGAAGTACCCAGCCCGTCGGCGGCGGTAACGACTGCGTCGACCACCCGGATCGAGGAATCGGTCAGATAGCTCTGCACATCCTGCGAATGTGCTTCGTCGGCGCCGCGGGAATCGACGGGAATGCCGTCGCGGTACTTTCCGGTCAGAACACCGCCCGCCAGGGGTACTGCGGCGAACACTCCGACGCCGTGGTGGGCCGCCGCTGCGAACAATTCTTCCTCGACGCCGCGCGCGAGCAACGAGTACTCGGCCTGCGTTGCGGCGAGTGTTGTTGCGCCACCGGCTCCGACGGCCGTCGCGAGCTGCCAGCCGAGGTAGCCGCGCACGCCGACATACCGCACCTTGCCGCTCGAGACCGCGTAGTCGAGGGTTGCTGCAACCTCGTCGACGGGCGTGAGCGGATCCCAGGTTGCGACCTGCCACATGTCGAGGAAGTCGGTTCCGAGTTCACGAAGAGTCGCGTCGAGCTGGCGGAGCAATCCGCGCCGCGAGCAGTCGACGCGGTCGGTGCCGATCGGAGTGGGATCGATTCCGGCGCTCGAGCTGATGATGAGTTCGTCACGTGGAACGACGTCGTCGAGTAACTCGGCGAGGATCCGTTGCGCCGCACCGGCGCCGTATGCGGGCGAGGTGTCGACCAAGGTTCCGCCGGCCTCGGCGAATGCGAGTAGCTGCGCCGCAGCCTCGTCGCCGTCCGTGTCGCGTCCCCATGTCAGTGTGCCGAGCCCAAGCCGCGAGACCCGAAGTCCGCTCGTTCCGACAGATCTGTGCTTCATAACCGCCTGCATCTCGCGCCCGACTCGTGTGCGCAAGTGCGGCACCCGAGAGATCTCACCACGTGCAGACTAGTAGGCGCTCGCCTTGAGTCGGGGTATTCGGACACGGACGTGCCGGGCGCGGCGCGGCGCCGTGGGCCCCGGTAGCGTGGCGCCGGTGAAACGTGAACCCGACACACGAAACCTGTGTGCAGTAACCCCATTCGAATCAGCCGGGATCGGTGAGTGATGGGCGAAGCGATGACCTGGCTCCAGGCCGTGATCCTGGGCCTCGTACAGGGATTGACCGAGTTCCTGCCCATCTCGTCTTCCGGACATTTGCGAATCGTGTCGGAGATATTCTTCGGCAGTGACGCCGGTGCGTCGTTCACCGCGGTGACGCAGCTCGGCACCGAACTGGCTGTGTTGATCTACTTCGCGCGCGACATCGTGAGGATCATCACTGCCTGGTTCCGGGGTGTGTTCAATGCCGAGCACCGGGGCGATCTCGATTACCGGATGGGCTGGTACGTCATCATCGGTACCATTCCGGTCGGCATCCTCGGGTTTCTGTTCAAAGACCAGATCCGTACCGGCGCACGCAATCTGTGGCTGATTGCCACGATGTTGATCGTGTTCGCGCTCGTCATCGCCGCTGCCGAGTACTACGGACGCAAGACGCGCCCGATCGAATCGCTCACAGCGCGCGACGGCATCATCATGGGTTCGGCTCAGGCGCTCGCGCTCATCCCGGGTGTCTCACGTTCGGGTGGCACGATCAGTGCCGGTCTTTTCCTCGGACTCACCCGTGAGGCCGCAGCTCGTTACTCGTTCCTGTTGGCGATTCCGGCAGTTCTCGCCTCCGGTTTGTTCAGCCTCCCGGATGCCTTCGAGCCGGCCGGTGAGGGTCTGAACGCGAGCGGTCCGCAATTGCTGGTGGCAACCGTCATCGCCTTCGCGGTCGGTTACGCAGCGATCGCCTGGCTGCTTCGATTTGTTGTCGATCACTCCATGTACTGGTTCGTCGGATACAGAATCGCTCTCGGCGTAGTCGTC
Organism: Rhodococcus sp. ARP2; assembly: GCF_001029585.1. Classification (NCBI taxonomy): domain Bacteria; kingdom Bacillati; phylum Actinomycetota; class Actinomycetes; order Mycobacteriales; family Nocardiaceae; genus Rhodococcus; species Rhodococcus sp. ARP2. The sequence goes on from NZ_LEKE01000011.1 coordinate 63,760, forward strand.
CTTGCGCTGCTGGCCACAGGGGTCGTGTCCGCGACATAGAGCCCGTTTCGACGTCGACCACCCGTCTGTGCGGCCACCGCCCCATTAGGGTTGTGGAATGACAGTTGTCCTACTGCGGCACGGGCGGTCGACGTCCAACACTGCCCATACCCTGGCCGGTCGAACGCCGGGTGTGGAACTCGACGACCACGGCCGGAAACAGGCCGAAGGCGTCGTCGATCGGCTGGTCGGTCTGGACATCGCGGAGATCGTCCGCTCGCCGCTGTTGCGGTGCGAGCAGACGGTCGGCCCCATTGCCGTCGACCGTGGTCTGACGCCGGTGGTCGAGGATCGCCTGATCGAGGTCGATTACGGCGACTGGACGGGTCGCCCGCTGAAGGAACTCTTGGAAGAACCGCTCTGGAAAGTGGTGCAGCGCCACGCTTCCGGTGCGGTCTTTCCCGGCGGTGAAGGGCTGGCCCAGGTACAGGCGCGAGCCGTTGCCGCGATCCGAGAGCACGATGCACGGCTGGCCGAAGAACACGGCAAGGACGTCGTCTGGATCGCCTGCACACACGGTGACGTCATCAAATCGGTTCTCGCCGACGCGTTTGCGATGCACCTCGATTCGTTCCAGCGGATCGTCGCCGAGCCGGCCTCGGTCAGCGTGATTCGCTACACGGCCACACTGCCGTTCGTTCTTCGAGTCAACGACACCGGAGACGTCCTCGCAGCGATCAGTGCAGCGAAGACCGCGACCAACGGTTCGGCTCCCGCGCAGGAGTCCGTCCCCGGTGGAGAGGTCGGTGCGTGAGCTGTGACGGATAATGGGTATTCAGTGATGTTCTGCTCGAACTCGAGGAGGTGCAATGTCGCGCGCGATTCACGTATTTCGCACTCCTGACCGATTTGTCGCAGGAACGGTGGGCGAGCCCGGTGACAGGTCTTTCTATCTCCAAGCCGTGCACGATTCACGGGTGGTGAGTGTGCTGCTCGAGAAGCAGCAGGTTCAGGTCCTCGCCGATCGCATGGGTCTTCTCCTCGAAGAGGTACATCGACGCTTCGGAACCGAGGTTCCGCCGCAGGCCGACGATGTCTCCGATCTCAGCCCGCTGGTCACACCGCTCGACGCGGAGTTCCGGGTCGGCACGATGGGGCTGGGTTGGGATGCCGATGCCGGTGCGGTCGTCGTGGAGTTGCTTGCCGTCAGCGAGACGGAGTTCGACGAATCGGTTGTCCTCGACGACGCCGACGACGGTCCGGACGCGGTCCGTGTGTTCCTGACCCCGGAGCAAGCGCGTGAATTCTCGCTGCGGTCCGAACGCGTCATCGCGGCGGGACGCGCGCCATGCCCTCTGTGTGGTGAGCCGCTGGCGCCCGAGGGGCACGTGTGCATCCGAACCAACGGATACCGCCGCGGCGAGTCCTTCGGTTTTGCGATCGACGACGCAGACGACGAGGTCTGACGTCGTGTCCGAACCTGGAGTGCCGGACGTTCTGCTCGAGGGAGATCTGACCCTGATCGGCCAGATCACCACGGCAAGCAACGCCACGCTGGTGTGCGAGTCGACTCTGGGGGAGCAGTCCACCCGTGTGGTCTACAAACCGGTGCGGGGTGAACGCCCACTGTGGGATTTCCCGGACGGCACTCTGGCCGGGCGTGAGGTTGCGTCGTACCGCGTGTCCGAGGCGCTGGGCTGGGGAGTGATTCCGCGAACAGTGTTGCGGGACGGCCCTTTCGGGACAGGCATGGTGCAGCGCTGGATTGACACCGTCGATCGCCGCGCGGATGGATCTGGCGGACTCGAGATGGTCGACCTGTGCAGTCCCGGCAATGTTCCGCCAGGGTGGTTCGAGGTCCTGCAGGCCTTCGACTCGGAGGGCGAACCAGTCTCTCTGATCCATGCGGACGATCCACGGCTGCAGCGAATGGCCGTTCTGGACGTCCTCATCAACAACGCCGACCGCAAAGGTGGTCACGCCCTCGAAGGCGTCGACGGCTCGGTGTACGGCGTTGATCACGGAATCTGTCTTCACTCGGAGAACAAGCTGCGGACCGTGTTGTGGGGGTGGGCGGGGCAGCCCGTACCCGGTGCTTTGATCGCCGACGTCGCCGAATTCGCGACAACTCTCGATGGAGATCTCGGGGACGAGTTGTCCGAGCTGATCACCGAAGAGGAAATCGTGGCCTTGGCGGTCCGGGCGATGCAGTTCGCCGAGTCGGCCGTGATGCCCGAACCGAACGGCCATCGAACGATTCCCTGGCCGGCTTTCTAGTCTCGAGACGTTTCCTGCTGTTCGCGAGTTGCCGTCTTCAATCCGGGTGAGCGAACCAATCGCAGTAGTTGTTCGCGCAGCGCGGCGACGTCCCCGACGCCGACGGTCAACGCCGCATCTTCCTTCTCGAGCGTCAGTAGTCGCTCGTACGTCAGTCTTCCGGCGTCGGTTATCGCGATCACGCGCCGACGCTCGTCCCGCGGATCGGTGTCACGCGTGACGTAACCCGCTCGTTCGAGACGGTCGATCGTGCGGCTCATCGTCTGATCGGTGACGCGGGCGTTCTTCGCGATGTCGCGTTGAGACGCCGCCCCACCGGCGATCGAGTGGAGCACGATCAGGCCCGCGTGCGTCATGTCCTGAGACCGCAGAACCTTCTCCCACGAGTGCTCTACCAGGCGCGCAGCGGTGGACAACAGCCGGCCGGTTGGCCAGTCGTCCAGGCCGTCGCTGCTCATGTTTTTGCCTTCCGTTTGCAATTACTCAGCATGCTGAACAAAATAGTCGGCAAGTCCTCTCTGCTGCCGATCCCTGGAGACCCAGTGAGCACACCAGTACAAAATCGTCCTGTTCGTCGCCTTCGATGGATTGTGCCAGCTCTCCTCGTGATCGGCTGGCTGGCAATCGGAGGATTCGGCGGCCCGTTCGCCGGAAAGCTCAGCACCGTGCAGCAGAACGACAACACGTCGTTCCTGCCGGCGTCGGCCGAAGCCACCGAGGTGGCAAAGCTTCAAGAGAGCTTCACGGACACCCGCTTCGTGCCGGCCATCATCGTGGCGGAACGACCAGGTGGCCTCGAGCCCACCGACTCCACCTTCCTGTCCCAGACCGTCGATTCGTTTGTCGGTACCGAGGGATTCGGTGACGCGTCATCGCCGCCGATCCCGTCGGCCGACGGCCAGGCGTTGCAGATGTTCCTGCCGGTCGACAGCACCCTCGAGGTCAAGGACAGCGTGAAAGCGTTGCGCGCGGCGCTGGAGTCGAGCCCTGACGGACTGACAGTCAAGGTCACCGGCCCCGCTGGGCAGGTTGCGGATCTGTCGGCAGCATTCGCCGGTATCGACGGACTGCTGTTGTTGGTAGCCGGATCCGTCGTGATCCTGATCCTGATCATCGTCTACCGGAGCCCGATCCTGCCGTTCGTGGTGATCTTTTCGGCGATCTTCGCACTCGGATTGTCGAGCTTGCTCGTGTATCTGCTCGCCGACGCGGACGTCATCGCACTGAACGGCCAGAGCCAGGGCATCCTGTTCATCCTCGTGTTCGGTGCCGCCACCGACTACGCGCTGCTTCTGGTCTCTCGCTACCGGGAAGAATTGCGGATCGAGAAGGACAAGTACGCAGCAATGCGGACTGCGTGGCGCGCGACGCTCGAACCCGTCGCGGCGTCTGCCGGAACGGTCATCGCGGGCGTTCTGTGCCTGTTGCTCTCCGACCTGAACTCGAACCGCGGACTCGGTCCGGTGGCCGCCATCGGTATCGCCGCGTCCTTCCTCGCATCGATGACGTTCCTACCTGCTGTCCTCGTTCTGTTCGGGCGGACTGCGTACTGGCCGACCAAGCCGAAGTTCGACGCCGACCGCGAGCACCACGACGAGGCGAACGATCACCGGTTCTGGGCCGGGCTCGCTGCTCGAATCGGTAGGCACCCGCGCCGCTTCTGGGTGGCGTCGACGCTGGTGCTTGTGATCTTCGCGCTGATGATGCCGCAGTTCAAAGCCAGCGGTGTCTCTTCGTCCGACATCTTCTTACTCGACGTCGATTCGGTTGCAGGCCAGGAGATTCTCGGCGAGCACTTCGACGCGGGTTCGGGTTCACCGGCCGTGGTCATCGCGAATGCGGACCAGGTGGACGCCGTTGCGGCAGCCAGTCGCGTGGAGGGCGTCAGCGACGTAAGCGTCGTACAGAACGGGGGAGCCCCACTGGTTGTCGACGGACGAGTCTCCCTGCAGGCGACGTTGACTGACGCTGCCGACTCACTCGAGGCCGAAGACACCATCGCGCGACTACGTGATGCAGTTCACTCCGTGGACGGCGCCGACGCGTTGGTCGGTGGCGTCACTGCGACCGACCTCGACACGAAGACCACCTCGACACGGGACCGGACACTCATCATTCCCGTGGTGATCATCGTGGTGTTCGTGATTCTCTCCCTGTTGCTGCGTTCGCTTCTCGCACCGCTGCTTCTCATGGGCACCGTTGTGCTCTCGTTTGCTGCGACACTGGGCATTTCGTCGCTGGTGTTCGACCACCTCTTCGGGTTCCCCGGCGCGGATCCGGTGGTCCCGCTGTTTGCGTTCGTGTTCCTCGTGGCTCTGGGAATCGACTACAACATCTTCCTCATGACGAGGGTGCGTGAGGAAGCGCTGAAGATCGGCACTCGGGCGGGTGCGCTGCGGGGACTCACCGTGACCGGCGGGGTGATCACCTCTGCCGGAGTTGTTCTGGCAGCAACCTTCTCGGCGTTGGCGGTGATCCCGCTGTTGTTCCTCGCGCAGATCGCGTTCATCGTGGCGTTCGGTGTCCTGCTCGACGCTCTGATCGTCCGATCCTTGCTGGTCCCGGCCCTGACCTACGACATCGGTCAGAAGATCTGGTGGCCGAGCAAGCTCGCGTCGATGCCCGAACCGGAGCAGGATCAGCCAGCACCTTCCCAGCCTCAGAGCAGTCTCCACTAGGCTCGGCAGCATGCAGTCTTGGTCCGATACCGCACTCCCGTCCGTTCCCGGTCAGGGGCCGCCGTTGCGGCTGTACGACACAGCCGACCGTCAGGTTCGCCCCGTCACCCCGGGCAAGAAAGCGACGATGTACGTCTGCGGCATCACCCCGTACGACGCCACCCACCTCGGTCACGCGGCCACCTACCTCACGTTCGACCTCGTGAACCGCATCTGGCGCGACGCCGGACACGACGTCCACTACGTCCAGAACGTGACGGACGTGGACGACCCGCTGTTCGAGCGCGCCAATCGCGACGGCGAGGACTGGATCGTCCTCGGCATGCGTGAGACCGCGCTCTTCCGGGAGGACATGGAAGCGCTGCGCGTGCTTCCGCCGAAGGACTACATCGGCGCCGTCGAATCGGTGAACGAAGTAGTCGAGTTGGTGGAGAAATTCGTGGCGTCCGGCGCCGCGTACATTGTCGACGACGCGGAGTTCCCCGACGTCTACTTCCGCGCCGACGCGACCGAGCAGTTCGGCTACGAGTCGGGCTACGACCGCGCGACGATGGAGAAGTTCTTTGCCGAACGTGGCGGAGATCCCGATCGCGTCGGAAAGCGCAATCCGCTCGACGCTCTTGTCTGGCGGGCGGAGCGTGCGGGCGAGCCTTCTTGGCCGTCGCCCTTCGGACCGGGACGCCCCGGTTGGCACATCGAGTGCGCGGCCATTGCGCTCAACCGCATCGGCTCCGGCTTCGACGTCCAGGGCGGTGGCAGCGACCTGATCTTCCCGCACCACGAGTTCTCGGCAGCACATGCCGAATCGGCAACGGGTGATCGCCGTTTCGCGCGGCACTACGTGCACACGGGCATGATCGGCCTCGACGGCGAGAAGATGTCGAAGAGTCGCGGAAACCTCGTCTTCGTCTCGAAACTGCGCGGTGAAGGGGTCGATCCCGCAGCAATTCGTCTCGGATTGCTCTCCGGCCACTACCGCCAGGATCGCGCGTGGACCGATCAGGTCCTCGAGGATGCTCAGTCGCGTCTGAAGGTATGGCGCGAGGCAGCGGCTCTCGATTCCGCGCCGTCAGCCACCGACACTGTTGCGCGGTTGCGTCAGCATTTGGCCGACGATCTCGACACCCCGAAGGCGCTCGACGCGCTCGACGGTTGGGCACGCCGCGCCATCGAGGGCGGCGGATCCGACACGCAGGCACCCGGCGAGTTCGCCGATGCCGTCGACGCCCTGCTGGGTATTTCGCTTCGCTGAATCCCTGCTGTGCGCCTTTATTAACCCCGGGCGGTTAATAAAGGCGCACAGTGGTTTCTAGGCGTAGTCCAACGCACCTTCGGCTGGTGTCGGCACCCGGCGCCGTAGCGGCGAGCCCAATGCCCGCGCCAGATCCGTTCCGTCGTGCTCGGCGAGCAGCTCACCGTTCGACCACACCAGCAGCGCGGCGCTGACAGCTTGTTCGGCCGTGGAGTGCGCGAGGTCGTAGTGCGCACAGCCGGGGACGTCTGCGTACGTGATCCACAGGTCGTAGCCGGTCATGAAGAGATCCAGGTCGAACTGAACGCTCAAGCCGAGCAGCTCGCTGCGTCCGTTGTCGTCGACACCGGCGAAGGCCTCGTCCAGTGCCAGCAGACGTGGGGCGTGCGGGTCGGCCGAGTCCAGCATGACGTGCGCCGCGGCGAACAAAGGAAGGTGCAGCGAAACCGACTGCTCGCCACCGGACAGTGCGCTGTGCCGCGCGACGGTAAGGCGGTCTTCCTTGCCCTCACCGCTGATGAGGGTGAACGAGAACACGCGCCACTGCCTGTAGTCGAGCGCCGAGGACAGGATTTCCGGGTACGAGCGTTCGGGGTGCGCCGCGCGGGCGGTACGGATCTGGGTCGCGAAATGAGCTCGCAGAGTAGCCAGTTCATCGACGCCGAGGGCCGACGCGTCTCGATCCAGCAACTTGGAGATCGCCCGCGAGCTGTCGTCGAGGTTGTCGGCGAGCACCCAGTGAACGCCGATGGTGTTGCCCGAGGACATCCGACGCTCACGCATCTCCGTGCCCATCTGTGCGATCAACACGCGTGCATCGACCGTGCGCTCGTGGATCTGCTGAGCCAATCCGGTCAGCAGGGCATCTTCGAGAATGCGACGCTCGGATTCGGTGAGCAACTGCTCCTGATCGCCACGAGCATCGTGGATCCGCGTTGCGAATTCACCGATCGACGAATAGCCCTGATCGTCCTGCACTCGTACGACGGTCAGTCCGTCCGGTGCGTCCCATTGCAGGCGGTAGTCCTGTCCGGCCGCTGCGAGTTGGGCGTCGAAGTCCTGCAACGCCGAGGTCAGTGCCGTGCGGGTTGCCTTGCGGGCTCCGTCGGTGACGCGTACCGCCGAGGTCGCAGCCTCGAGCGCTCGGTACAACTTGTCGACGTCTTCGGGGAGGACGGGCGGGTGGGCCGCGTCCTCGCTGCGGTCTTCGTTCTGGATGCGGTAGACCAACTGATCGGGGCTCATCCACGCCGCTGAACTTGCCGGCCAGCTCAGATGTTCCTTGACGCCCAACAACTCGAGAAGGTCCGGGCGAGCATAGGGTGCGAGTCGCTCTGCATCACTGCGGGTTTCGGTCAGGGTGTGCCGCAACGTCTCGACGGCGGTGTTGTACGCACCCTCTGCCGTGCCGATCTGGAGTACCGCAGCGTCGTACGCCTTTCGCGCAGCACGCTGTTCGACCTTGCATTCTTCGATCTTCGCGCGGGCTTTTGCCAGGTCGAGGTCGATCTGCTCGGCGCTGGCCCCGAGGGTGTCGCGCAGTGTCTCGAGGCGCTGGACCTGCTGAAGCAGACTCTCCTCGGCGATGGCGGCTTCCTCGGCGAATTCCTCCGCATTGGCGCGTGATTCGTCGAGACGGTCGCGAGACTCGCGTTCGAGTTCGACTTCCTTGGCATGTTCGCGTCGGCAGCGCAGCGCCAGTTCGCCCTGCTTCTCGAAATGACGGATCGCCGCCGCGAGGGAGTCGAGTTCACGGCCGATATGCGGGGTCCGGTGCTGCGACGCCGTCGCCCGGAGTTGCTTTTCCTTCGCCGCGAGATCGGCGATCGCCGCATCGAGTTCGCGTTGCGCTGTTTCCGTGGCCTCCGAGCGAGTGCGGAGTGCACCGGCGGATTCGGTGACAGTTTTGAGTGCGCGGAGGATCGACCCTGTCTTCGGCAATTCCTTTGCCGCAGAGTTGATTCGGCTCAGCTGCTCGTTGGTCTGCGTCACCAGTGCCTTGGCTGCATCGACTGCCGCGGCAAGTTCTTCCAGAGCCGCGTCGATCTCGGTGATCCGAGCTTCGCGTCGACGCGCCCGCGCTGTCGTGCCGATGTACTCGGCGTCGGCCTTGACGTGCCGGCCACGCGCGACGCCCTGCCAGAAGCGCCCGTCGACGCCGATCGCGACGCTGGCATCGGAGTCGCCCGGTGCCTCGACGAGACTGATCGACGCGAGAATGTCCTGTACCCGAGCGTCGGGTACGTCGGCATTGCCTTCGACCTCGAGGACGTCGGCCAGCGTTCGTCCCTTCGGGCGCTGCTTGACCGGCAGAGCGGTCAGGAACTGCTCACTGACGTGATCGGGAATCGTTTCGTCGGGGCAGACCCAGCCGTCCAGCAGATTTGCCGCCTGGAGTGCGGATTCGATTCCCGTAGCCACGTCTGGTTCGACTGAATCGGCGAAGCGCACCAGCTGCCACAGCGGCGCCCCACCCAGATCACTGCGGTTGTCGGTCCGTGCGTGGAAGGCCGGCGGAGCATCGTCATGTTCCGCCGAGACGGCCTTGCGCTCGGATTTCAGAGCTGCGATGGAGGCGTGTGATGCAGATATTTCAGCTTCGGCCTCACGACGTCGCTCGCGCAGCGTCTCGGTGCCTGCCTCGGTGTGCTCGGTGAGAACTGCGGAGAGCGCCGGAGCGTCCTCGTCGCCGACCTCGGCGAGCGCCGCGTCGAGAGCCTCGAACAGCGACGTGTCTGCACCGACAGCTGAGAACAAGGAAGAGTGATCGGTCCACCACGCGCGCAGCCCACTGGCGCACTGACTGCGTGCGAGTTCCACGGCAGCTTCGCCCTCGAGCACAGCGGCCTTGGACGCTTCGAGCAGCTCTTGTCCACGGCGCGAGCTGTTTTCGGCCCGGGTTCGTTCGGTAGCGGCCTTCTCGACGGTCGCGAGCGCAGTGCGGACGACGCGTACGTCGCCGTCACGTTCCTCGGCATGGCCACGCACGGCTGCCGTGATCTGGTCGCTGCGTGAGCCGTCGGGCAGGGGAGTCCAGACGATGCCGGCGTCCTCGGCGGCTGCCTGCAGTTCGTCCTCGGCACGCGAGAGTGCCTCGGCTGCACGCTTGACCGACGATGCAGCCTTGTCGGCTTCGTCGCCGCGCTGCGCGAGTGCAGCCTGCGCCTTCCTCGACTTGTCTGCCTGTTGCTCGGTCGAGAGCTTGAGCGTCGAGACGGCCTGAGCGAGATCGTCGAGTTGCTGTTTGCCTTCGTAGGCGCTCGAGCGTTGCAACGCTTCGACATTGGCGCGCGCGTTCTCGAGTGCCTGCTCGGCCTGGTTGAAGCGCTCCTCGGCTGCTGCCCGGGCCTCACGGCTGCGAGTCTGGGCGAGCGACGACTCGTCCATGGCGGCAACGCCTCTGGTGACCGCTGCGAGGCGGGTGCTGACCTGTTCGATCTCTCCGCGCGACTGCTGACGCAGGTACTTGGTGTAGACGCCGATGAAACTCTGCGCTGCCTGATCGGCGGCTGCGAGCCCCTCGAGCGCGCGGCCGACCTCTTCCATATCGCTGAACGAACGCGCAGCTTCGAGGACGAGTTGGTCGTCGAGTGGACGGAGGCCGTCGGTGAGCGCTTGCGAAAGGCCCTTCGGATCAAGGTTCTTCGCGAGCTGGGGACGGCGAAGCGTGAGAATGAGATTGATCAGCTGGTCGTAGCGCTGCACTCCGAGACCGAACATTCGCGCGTCGATCGCGGTGCGGTAGTCGAGGGGACGGTCGGTGATGGAATCGCTGCCGAGTTGTTCGGCCAACTGCTTCTTGGTGAGAGGACGATCGTCGTTGCCGATCAGCGAGAAGTCGACTCCGACGCGGCCGTCGGCGACGAAGTACCAGCGGGTGACCTTGTCGTTGGTGCGGGTTGCCCGCATGCCGATGCCCACGGTCACCGACTCGGGATCTTCGAGGGAGCCGCGGCAGAACTCCATCCACACGTAGGAGTGCGCGCTGTCCTGGCCCCGGTAGAGCAGGTTGGACTTCATCGTGCGCTCTTCACCGGCGAAGGGGTTGAGGCGCCGCGGTTCGATGCGGCCGTCGAAAACGAACGGGAACAAGACCTCGAGGGCCTTGGTCTTACCGGATCCATTTGGCCCTCGTAGGACCAGTCGACCGTCGGCGAACGAGAACTCCTGGTCTCGGTAATCCCAGAGGTTGATGATTCCAGCCCGAGTAGGTCGGAAGCGGGCGTTGCTCATACGTTCTCTACCTCTGATAGTTCGCCGTTGGTGGAAGATTCGGGGCCGAATTCGTCGACCGGATCCGGTGCGGAGTTGTCTACCGCGAAGTCGATCTGAGGATCGCGTTCGCGTACGGAGACCACGACGTCGCGGTACCGGGCAAGGACGGGCAACACCAGTACGCCGCCGTCGACCGCATGCGTCAGGCGCAGACGTTGCAGCAACCCGAGCGCCTGCTTGCGCAGCCCGTTGTGATCGGCCTGCCATTGCGCTGCGAACGTGCGTCCGAACTGGTCCACCAACTCGGTGACCTTGTCGGCGAGCCAGTCTTCGTCGATCATCGGGTACGTGACGGGTTCCGGGGGCTCGGCCGGTTCGCCGGCAGGCACCACGAAGTCGTCGTCCTCGTCGGCGAGGTCCTCGAAGATCCCGGCCTCAGGGATGGAGGCATCGAGTTGTTCGATCAGGTGATCGTCCGACACGTGCGGGATCGGAAGTTTCGGCAGCTTCGGAGCGTCGACGTCGAGTACGCGGTCGGCAATCTCGCCGGCGAGGAGTAGCGCTACCTGGGCGATCGTTCCGGTGCTCGGGAAGCGGACGTCGGAGAGGCGACCGGTGGGATCGATCATCGCGATTCCCTCGGCGCGACGCTCGGCCACCAACCCCGTCAGTAGTTCGACTTCCGACGCGGTCTTGGGCTGCGCCAAGGCGATCAATTCGTGCTGATCAAGTTCACCCGCCAGTACGACCGGCCGCTCGACCAGAGCCCGACGCACTCGGCGTCCGATCTCTTTCGCGTCCACATGAATTCCGTCGTCCTCGGCAGCGCTCGAGGTCTCCGTGGCCAGGAGTCCGCGGATGGAGTGCAGGTGCTGCAGGGCGCGCGGCGGACGGAACAGGGCTACGACGACGGAACGGTCGATGTCGTAGAGCGCTTCTCCCGCTTCGGGATTGGACGCCCAGCCGTTTGCGTCACCGTCGGCGAGTGCGATGGCGCCTCTGACGCCGAGCCAGCCCACTGCGTCGACGAAGGCGTCGCGGTCCGACGCACGATCGGTGGAGAGTTCGACGCCGTCGACTTGTGCAGCGTCGGCCGCGACGTGATCGGCCAACTCCGACAACGTGATCTGGTTCCCGGCGCGGCCCAACGCGGCCAGGCACAGTGCCAGGTAGGCGTAACGCGTGCGATCGAAGGTTCGCTCGGAGGCAGTTCGGGCCGGTGCCGACGGGTTGAGTCGATCCGACACCGTGAACAGGCGCGCGGTGGTCTCCGTCACCTCGAGGCGGTAGCCGAACAGTTCGAGTAGGTCGTCACGCAGCTCGGTGGCCCACCGGCGCAAGAGCGGCAACGCAATTCGATCCGGGTACGTCGAGGTGATCAGGTGGTTGGACAGGATCACTCGCGCCGCGCGTTGATACGAGTCGAGGGCAAGGGGCGTGATCTCGCGAGCTCTCATCGAACACTGACCTCGATGCCGTCGAGGTGCATACGCCCGCGGGCGGTCTTGATGGTGGTCGAACCGTCCGAGGGACTGAGCGTCAGCTTCACCCCGTTCTCACTACCGGTGGAGCTCTTGACGCGTCCCACTACCGGAACGCGCGCGGTCAGTGCTGCATTGAGCAGACTCAGCAAAACTTCGGTCTCCTGCTCGTTGAGTTCACGCTGATAGACGCCGTTCGACGCGAGTGATTGCGCCGCGGCGCTGCGGGTACGTTGCGCTGCCAACTGCTCTTCGCGTAGGCGGCGGATGCTGCCGTCGTTGCGGGCGACCTTGCTCGGCAATCCTGGTGAGGGTGGGCGGCCGGTTTCGGCGAGTGTTCGCGCGATTTCGACCGGCGGTGCCTCCCACCACGAACGTGAGTGAGAAATGATGTCGGCGTCCGGATGCACCATCGAGAGGTGGCGTGGACGGCCGAGGTCGAACACTGCCTGGAACAGAGCATGAGCTGCGTCTTCGGACGGCGTGGCGGCGAACCAGCCGGCGAGGTGCCGGAGCTGGCTCTCGCGGCTGACGCCGCCGCGACGGGTTTCCGTGACGCGGCGAAGGAGCGCCAGAACCGCGGCGATCGCGCTCATCGTGCCCTCACGTAGACGCTCGGACTCGCTGATCCCCGATTCCGCGGAGACGAACCAGGCGGTCAATCCTCGCCAACGCGCAGCCCAGTCGTCTTCGCGTTCGGTGATCGGGACGAACACCCGTTCGTCACTGGCGGCGGCGAGGCGGATCATGCGATCGACCCCGGTGGATTCGACGTGCTCGATCGCTTCCTTGAGCTTGGGGGCGTAGCGCGCCAGATCGGAGCTGAACTCCCGCATGTGCGTGAGCAGAGCGTCCTTGTGCGTGAGGAAAGCCTGCGGAGTGATCTCCGTGGTCCGTACGAGGTCGCCGAGGGTCAGATAGAAGTGCGCGGCTCGATCGGCCATGTCGGAGAGCGTCGAGTCGAGGCGCTTGAGCTTGCGGAAGATCAGGTCGCCGTCGGAGCTTCGGTTGGCCTCGGCGAGTTCGGACATGTCTGCGAGCAGGTCCGGCAGAGCGAGGCGCGAGAGCGAGGCCGAGTCCAGGCGTGCGGCGAGAACGTCTTCGACTGATCGATAGACCTGGTATCCGGCCTGACCGAACTGGTAGACGAAGTGGCGATTGCGGTACTCGGCCAGCGTGGCCGCGCGGGTGCCGTCGTAGCTGCGCTCGAGGATCTCCCACACATGGAGCTGATCCAACAGGGGAGTGACCTCTGCTGCCGACAGATCGGCCGCCGGATCCGATCCACCGATCTTCTCGAGGATTTGCGCGACGGCTCCGGCATGCAGCAGGACGGTGTAGTTGGCGCGAGCATGGTCGAAGGCACGAAGTACCCAGAGGTACTCGGCCCGTTTTTCCGCGATCGTGAACGAAAACAGCTTCAGTCGATTGGTGTCGGCGTACGCGGCGTAATCGGGCGCACTCGTTTCTTCCACCATGACAGGGTAGGCGAGAGACGCCCCCTCTTTTTCCTACGGGCGATCCGTAGCAGGGGATGCGGCGCGTCGCCACTGCGATTCGTTCTCGATCATCCATGTGAGCAGGTGCTCCGCCGCCGCCTCGTCGGAGTCCGGGCCGACCAGCAGATCGGCGAACGCTTGGCTGGGGGCGACGATGCGGATGCCGTCGCGGGTGAGCAATCGGTCGAAGGCAGACGGTGAGAGGGGAGCGGTGATCCACACGTCACCGCCGGATTCCACACGCCGTAGTCCGAGAGCGTCGGCGAACTGATCGACGTTGTCGGCATGGAAGTGGGCACGTCGAGTGGGCGCGTACCGAGCAAAGGGTGCCGCCGCTATCGATGCGGTACCGGCGTAGATGTGACCGCTGAGCTGACGCAGTTGATCGAATAGTGCTTCCAACCCGTCCGGCGCGTGAAAGCCGTGAGGCGTCGGCGCTTTGGCGCCGGCTTCAGCCGCCCATTCACGAAGCATCTTCGGCCAGCGGACGTCACCGATCCCGCCGCGGGGGAGCCTGGTCACCAATTCACGATCCGACAGTGTCTGAACCACCCGATAGGTTGCTCCCGTCGACGCACCGGCCAGGCGCACCAAGGCAGTGATCGCCAGTGGCGCCGCGAAATCGGCAAGCGCACGCACGACGCGAGCTGACGGATCGCCCGTCAGTTGTCCGGAAGGACGTCCGGGCCCCCGCCACGGATCGGCGTCGGCTCCGCGTCCACGCACCCAGACGGCGGGTCGATCAGCGGTCAACGACACATTGCCCGTGGCGTCTGCGTACGAGATCGCGTGGGAATCGAGCTGCCGGCGGACCGGCTCGGACAGATATTTTGCGCACACGAAGCCGGGTTGACCGGTGGGGAAGCGATCGGCGATACCGGGAACGTCGCTGCTCAGGACACCGTGAGCGGCGTAGACGCCGAATTTGGCCACCGCGCCGTCAGGGGAGCGGAGGTCGAGTCGGAGTGGCGCCTCGGACAGGTCGGGGGAGCGCTGTGTCGACAAAGACCAGGTAGGAGGCAAATTTTCTTCGATGACGGCAACCGATCGCCGAAAAATGTCGATCGGCCGTTCCGGTTCCGACTCAGATTCGCTCATGTTCCAATGGTATCAATATCTGTCGACGACGGAAACACAAGATTTTCCGAATAATGTTCGCCCTGACAGCCTCGCGACAACGGTGGTCACTTTCGCCGACAAACTCACTACCTACACAACTTCAAATTCGAAACTGCCGAGACCGATCAGCGTTGCTTCGGCATGATCAGGGGAGCGACGACGGCGAGCAATAATGCGGGGATCAGGAAGCTCGCGGCAGGCGAAGAGTCGTAGATCGGTGTCAGGGCCAGGGGAGCAAGAGCGGCGCCGCCGAAGCGCATCGCTTGGACGACCGACACGGCGCCGCCACGGTTGGGCCCCGCGGATCCGAGCACCGCCGCGTTGACGCCGACAAGGACGAACTGGCTCGCGACACCTGCGACAAACCATGCGATCGCGATCACCGGCACCAAGCCGGCAAGGCCGACGACGGAGACCAGAACTGCTCCGCCCAGTGCACCGATCATCACGGAGGAGCGTGCGCCGATGCGATCGATGAGGATTCCGATGCGCCGGGCCGAGAGGATGCCGGCCACGCCGAAGACAGTGAGCAGTAGGCCGCGGACGGTGGGGGACAGCCCGAACTCGTCTTCGAAGCGGAAGGCGAGCAGGAAGCTCAGTCCACCGAGGGCGCCCCAGCCGAGCAATGCAGCGATACCGATGCGGAGCACTTCGGGGCGTAATGCATCGCGGAGACGGGCGGGAGTGGTCGCTGCCGGTGCTTCGGACTTCGGGAGTCCGACGGCTCCCAGGATGCCCGCGACCACTGCGATGACGAGAAAGGCCAGACGCCAGTCGAATTCGGCCGCCAGTCCGCCGATCAACGGAGCCGACGACTGCCCTGCAGCCTGGAATGCGCCGAAGGCGCCAAGGGCTCGACCCAATCGAGCCTGCGGAGTTGCGGCCGCCAATGAAGCAAGCAGCAGCGGCGTGGTGAATGCGTTCGCGGATCCCTGCAGTACCCGGGCGGCCAGGAAGATCTCGAGTGTCGGGGCGAGGAAGCATGCCAACGACGCGAAGACGTAGACGCCGTATGCGATCCGCACCGTCCGGACCTTGCCCCACCGTGTCCCGAGCGTCCCCGACACCAACATCAGAGCGGCGAAGGGGAGCAGGTACGCGGTGAGGGAGGAGGCGGCCGCCGACGGTCCGACCCCTAGATCGTCACCGATCTCGGGGAGGATCGAAGCAACCACGCCGCCGCCGAACGGGCCGAGGAACCCGCCGGCGTACAGCGCGATCAGTTGAAGCCGGAGGCGCAGTGGGCGCTGCGTACTTCCACCTTCTTCTGGAGTGTTCTTGCTCACAGTCCGAAGCTGCCGGGGCCTCGCCGTCTGAGGTAGCGCTCGAATTCCGCCGCGATGGCGTCGCCGTCGATCTTGGAGATTGCTTCGCTGATGTCGGTTTCGGCGTCTCCCCGCTCTTCCAGGGTGCGCACGTATTCGCCGATTTCCTCGTCGTCCGCGGTCATTTCGTTGACCGCTTCCTCCCAATCCTCCGACTGAGCTGGGAGTTCACCGAGGGGGACCTCGATGTCGAGAACATCCTCGACTCGTTGAAGGAGGGCCACTGTGGCCTTCGGGTTGGGTGGCTGCGAGACGTAGTGCGGAACCGCTGCCCAGAACGAAATAGCGGGTACACCAGCACGAACGCACTCATCCTGAAGAACTCCGGTGATGCCTGTCGGGCCTTCGTATCGGGTCTGTTCGAGGTTGAATCGTGCCGCGGATTCGCTGCTGTACGCCGTGCCCGTGACCGGCACCGGGCGGGTGTGCGGAGTATCGGCGAGCAGGGCTCCGAGGATGACCACCGTCTTGACGTTCAGTTGGTCGATCAACTCGAGCAGATCCTCGCAGAAACTGCGCCACCGCATGTTGGGTTCGATCCCGCGAAGAAGGACGATGTCGCTCTCACTGCCTGGAGGCGAACAGACCGACAAACGTGTTGCCGGCCAAACGATTTCGCGAGTGACACCGTCGACCTGACGGACCGTGGGACGGTTGACCTGGTAGTCGTAGTAGTCCTCGGAATCGAGTTCGGCGAGCGGCTGGGCATCCCAGATCAGCTCGAGATGTTCGACCGCACCGCTGGCTGCGTCACCGGCGTCGTTCCAGCCCTCGAAAGCTGCAACGAGGATGGGATCACGTAGGACAGGGATGTCGCCCTCGAGGCGGTCGCTGCTGTCGACGGCAAAGCCGTCAGGGCTCTCGAAGGCCGCGGAATCGTCGAAATCGACCGGGCCGTCGGGAGTGACGGGGAACTCACTTGGACTCACCCACCCAGCCTACGGCCAGAGCTTGTCGGTGCGCCCACTACTCTGGACGGCATGTCTGCCCCATTTAACTCTGCCCTGCTTGATGCGCTGAAACAGCGCGTTGTCATCGGCGACGGAGCGATGGGCACCATGTTGCAGGCCGCGGACCTCACCCTGGACGACTTCCTCGGCCTCGAGGGGTGCAATGAGATCCTCAACGACACCCGTCCCGACGTGCTCAAAGACATCCACCGTGCGTACTTCGCCGCTGGTGCCGATGCCGTCGAGACCAACACCTTCGGTTGCAACCTGCCCAACCTCGCCGACTACGACATCTCTCACCGGATCCGCGAACTCGCGGAAAAAGGCACTGCTCTCGCCCGTGAAGTAGCGGACGAGATGGGACCAGGCCGCGACGGCATGGCCCGATTCGTACTCGGCTCGATGGGACCGGGAACCAAGCTCCCCAGCCTCGGGCACGCACCGTACGCAGTCCTTCGTGACGCGTACACCGAAGCTGCGCTCGGCATGATCGACGGTGGCGCCGACGCCATCCTCGTCGAAACCTGCCAGGACCTGCTTCAGGTGAAGGCGGCCATTCTCGGCAGTCAGCGCGCGATGGAGCAACTCGGACTGCGGTTGCCGATCATCACGCACGTGACGGTAGAGACAACTGGAACGATGCTCCTGGGCAGTGAGATCGGTGCGGCGCTGACGGCACTCGAGCCACTCGGTATCGACATGATCGGCCTGAACTGTGCCACCGGGCCGGCCGAGATGAGCGAACATCTCCGGCACCTGTCCAAGTACTCGACGCTGCCGGTGTCGGTCATGCCCAATGCAGGTCTGCCGCAGCTCGGCCCCAAGGGCGCCGAGTACCCGCTGACCGCCGACGAATTGGCCGAAGCCCTCAGTGGTTTCGTTTCCGAGTTCGGACTCGGCCTCGTAGGCGGCTGCTGCGGTACGACACCCGAGCACATCAGCGCGGTCGCCGACGCGGTCCGTCAGGTCGAGAAGGCCCAGCGCACCCCGATCCACGAGCCGAGTACCTCTTCGCTGTACTCGGCGGTGCCGTTCGAGCAGGACGCCAGCATCCTGATGATCGGTGAACGCACGAACTCCAACGGCTCCAAGGCTTTCCGCGAGGCAATGCTCTCCGCGGACTACCAGAAGTGCCTGGACATCGCCAAGGACCAGACCCGCGACGGCGCACACATGCTCGACCTCAACGTCGACTACGTGGGCCGCGACGGTGCCGCCGACATGTCGGAACTGGCCAGCCGTCTGGCGACGTCCTCGACGCTGCCGATCATGCTCGACTCCACCGAGCCTGCCGTGTTGCAGGCCGGTCTCGAACACCTCGGTGGCCGCTGCGCTGTCAACTCCGTCAACTACGAGGACGGCGCCGGCCCCGAATCGCGTTTTCACAAGATCATGACGTTGGTCAAGGAGCACGGCGCGGCGGTCGTCGCCCTGACCATCGACGAAGAGGGCCAGGCTCGCACCGCCGAGACCAAGGTCGCCATCGCCAAGCGTCTGATCGAGGACATCAAGGGAAACTGGGGACTCGCCGAGTCCGACATCATCGTCGACGCCTTGACCTTCCCCATCTCCACCGGTCAGGAAGAGGTGCGACGCGACGGCATCGAGACCATCGAAGCCATCCGTCAGCTCAAGGCTGCGTACCCGGAACTGCACTTCACCCTGGGTATCTCGAACATTTCGTTCGGTTTGAACCCGGCCGCACGGCAGGTCCTCAACTCGGTGTTCCTGCACGAGTGCACCGAGGCCGGTCTGGACACGGCGATCGTTCACGCGTCCAAGATTTTGCCGATGGCGCGAATTCCGGACGAGCAGCGTGAAACCGCACTCGACCTGGTCTACGACCGTCGTAGCGAGGGCTACGACCCGCTGCAGAAGCTGATGGCTCTGTTCGAGGGTGTCTCGGCTGCGTCGGCGCGCGAGTCCCGTGCGCAGGAACTCGCCGGACTTCCGTTGTTCGACCGGCTCGAGCGTCGCATCGTCGACGGCGAGCGCAACGGCCTCGACGACGATCTCACCGAAGCGATGACGGTCAAGTCCCCGATCGAAATCATCAACGAGACACTGCTTTCGGGCATGAAGACCGTCGGTGAACTGTTCGGTTCCGGACAGATGCAGTTGCCGTTCGTTCTGCAGTCCGCCGAGGTCATGAAGGCAGCAGTTGCGTTCCTCGAGCCGCACATGGAAGCGACGGACGACGACGGCAAGGGTCGCCTCGTCATTGCGACGGTCAAGGGCGACGTCCACGATATCGGCAAGAACCTTGTCGACATCATCTTGAGTAACAACGGTTACGACGTCGTGAACCTCGGCATCAAGCAGCCCATCGCGACCATTCTCGATGCTGCGATCGAGCACAAGGCCGATGTCATCGGCATGTCCGGACTGCTCGTGAAGTCGACAGTGGTCATGAAGGACAACCTCAAGGAACTGAACTCTCGCGGTGTCTCGGAACAGTTCCCGGTTTTGCTGGGTGGTGCCGCGCTGACGCGTTCGTACGTCGAGAACGATCTGCAGGAGGTGTACGAGGGCGACGTCAGCTATGCCCGCGACGCTTTCGAGGGTCTGAACTTGATGGACCAGATCATGACGACCAAGCGCGGCGGCGGCCCGGCGCCGGACAGCCCAGAGGCCATCGCTGCTCGCGAGAAGGCTGCCGAGCGTAAGGCTCGTCACGAGCGTTCCAAGCGCATCGCCGAAAAGCGTAAAGCTGCAGCGGTTCCCGTCGTCCTGCCGGAGCGTTCCGATGTCGCTACCGACATTGCGGTGCCGACACCGCCGTTCTGGGGCTCGCGCATCGTCAAGGGAATCTCTCTGTCCGAGTACTCGGGGCTGCTCGACGAGCGCGCTCTCTTCCTCGGCCAGTGGGGCCTTCGCGGTCAGCGCAAGGGCGACGGTCCGACGTACGAGGAACTGGTCGAGTCGGAAGGCCGTCCGCGGCTCCGGTACTGGCTCGATCGGCTGACGTCCGAGGGCATCCTCGCGCACGCCGCGGTTGTGTACGGCTACTTCCCGGCGATCTCGGAGGGCGACGACGTCATCGTGCTCACCGAACCGAAACCGGATGCACCTGAACGGTTCCGGTTCACCTACCCGCGTCAGCATCGCGACCGTTTCCTGTGCATCGCTGACTTCGTGCGCTCGCGTAAGGAAGCAGAAGCGACCGATCAGGTCGACGTTCTTCCGTTCCAGTTGGTGACGATGGGTCAGCCGATCGCGGACTTCGCCAACGAGTTGTTCGCGTCGAACTCGTACCGTGATTACCTCGAGGTTCACGGAATCGGCGTCCAACTCACGGAATCTCTGGCCGAGTACTGGCATCGACGCGTTCGTGAAGAGCTTGTGCTCCCCGAGGGGCATACCGTCGCGGAGCAGGACCCGACCGAGGTTGCCGGCTACTTCGATCTCGAGTACCGCGGCGCTCGTTACTCGTTCGGATACGGCGCGTGCCCGGACCTCGAGGATCGTGCCAAGTTGGTGGCGTTGCTCGAACCCGAGCGAATCGGCGTCGAATTGTCCGAAGAACTGCAGCTGCATCCCGAGCAGTCCACGGACGCTTTTGTCCTGCACCACCCGGAAGCAAAGTATTTCAATGTCTGAGTTGTTGACCGAGGTATCCGAATCGACCCTCGGTGGTGTCCTGTGGGACATGGACGGCACCCTGCTCGATTCGGAGAAGCTGTGGGACATCGCGCTTCGTGAGCTGTCCCTACGCCTGGGCGGACCGATGACGGAAGCGACACGCATCGCCGTCATCGGTGCGTCGAGCCCCTTCGCTCTGGCGACGGTGTTCGACGCGCTCGGCCTGGAGAAGCATCCCGATGCCGTCGCCGAGGCGAAGGACTGGATGTACACCCGCGTCGGCGATCTGTTCGAGGACGGCGTGACCTGGCGGCCGGGTGCTCGCGATGCACTGGCGACCGTGCGTGACGGTGGTCTGCGTTCTGCACTGGTCACCAACACCGAGCGAGTACTGGTCGATCGGGCACTCGGCATGCTCGGCCGTGAATTCTTCGACCACTCGGTGTGCGGCGACGAGGTTCCCAACGGAAAACCGGCGGCGGATCCGTACCTGCGCGGAGCGCATCTACTCGGACTCGAGCCGGCGCAGTGCCTCGCCATCGAGGACTCGCCGACCGGTACTGCGTCGGCAAGCGCCGCGGGTTGCGCGGTGCTCGTCGTTCCGTGTGAGGTCGATGTCCCGGAGGGGCCTGGACGCGTGTTTCGAGAGTCTCTGGTGGACTTGTCCATTCACGATCTTCACGACGTTCACTCGAGCGCGGCACGTTAGGCGGGATTTGCTGTGGCTATTCCGAAAATTGTTCTGTTCTACCAGTTCACGCCGTTGGCGGACCCGGAAGCGATCAAGCTGTGGCAGCACAGCCTGGCCGAGTCCAACAACCTGACGGGCCGGATCATCGTCTCGCCTCACGGAATCAATGCGACGGTCGGCGGAGACATCGAGGATGTCAAGCGATACGTCCGCGGAACGCGTGGCTACGAGCCGTTCCGTACCGCTGACATCAAGTGGTCGGACGGACTCGGAAACGACTTCCCTCGCCTCAGCGTCAAGGCTCGCTCGGAGATCGTGACGTTCGGAGCCCCCGACGAGCTGAAAGTCGACGAGAACGGTGTTGTCGGTGGCGGAGTTCATCTGGCGCCCAAGGAACTACACGAACTCGTCGACAGTCGCGGTGACGACGTTGTGTTCTTCGACGGCCGCAATGCATTCGAAGCCGAGATCGGCCGCTTCCGGGATGCGGTAGTTCCGGACGTCGCCACCACCCGCGATTTCGTCGACGAACTCGACAGTGGAAAATACGACCATCTCAAGGGCAAAGCCGTAGTCACCTACTGCACTGGCGGAGTGCGCTGTGAGGTGTTGTCTTCGCTGATGCGCTCACGTGGCTTCGACGAGGTCTACCAGTTGGACGGCGGAATCGTCCGTTACGGCGAGACTTTCGGCGACCGCGGCCTCTGGGATGGTTCCCTGTACGTGTTCGACAAGCGGATGAACATCGAGTTCTCATCCGAAGCCAAGACACTCGGCGTGTGTGTCGATTGTGGTACTCCGACACCGCGGTACCGCAATCGGATCGACGGCGACGGCCGCACCCTCGAATTGCTCTGCGAGAGTTGTTCACCAGACCTCGAGCAGGACTGAGCAGTGCCCAAGGCACCGTTGCCGATCCGAAACGGTCTCGGACCCGACCGGCTGCGGATGCCGGCGGAGTCGTCGGCGCATACCGTCCTCGAGCATCTGATCGGCGAGCACCCGGGGGAGCGGGACCTGTGGGCGGACCTCGTGAATGCCGGAGACGTCGTCGACGAGCACGGGCGGAAGATCACGAGTCGAACGCCCTATCAGCCGACCCGCTTCGTGTACTTCTACCGCGAGCCGGCCCCCGAGATTCCGGTTCCGCACGAGATCAAGATCTTGTACCGCGACGACTCCATTCTCGTGATCGACAAACCGCACTTCCTGGCGACCATTCCGCGGGGAGCGCACATCGTCGAAAGCGCCGTCGTGCGACTGCGTCGTGATCTGGATCTTCCGGACCTTGCGCCCGTTCACCGCCTCGACCGAATGACGGCGGGTGTCATCGTGTTCACGGTGACACCGGACCTACGACGGCCGTACCAGGAACTTTTTGCCGAGCAGCGGATCGTCAAGGAATACGAGGCGATTGCAGGGTTCGATCCGGAACTGACTTTCCCTCGCACGGTGCGTAGCCGCATCAACAAAGTTCACGGCGAGATGACGGCTACCGAGATCGATGGCGAGCCGAACAGTGAGACTTCGATCGAACTTATCGAGACGATCACCGACTCGGCCGGCCGGACTCTCGGCCGATACAGGTTGCTCCCACGGACCGGCCGTACCCATCAGCTTCGGCTGCACCTCAACTCGCTGGGCGTCCCGATCGTCGGTGACAATTACTACCCCGAGTACCTTCCCGCGGTGCCCGGCGACTTCTCGACTCCGTTGCGATTGTTGGCGCGGGCGTTGGAATACCCGGATCCGATCACCGGGCAGACTCGCAGGTTCGTGAGTTCGCGCAGCCTCGACGCAGGCCTGTGAACACCGCTGTTCGTGGGCGTGTGCAAACCGCTTCCGTCCTCGTGAAAGAATGTGTACCCGTGAAGACCTTCGAATCCTTGTTCGCCGAATTGACCGAGCGTGCTGCTACTCGCCCCGAGGGGTCCGGCACTGTCGCCGCCCTCGACGCCGGTGTGCATGCTCAGGGCAAAAAGGTCATCGAGGAAGCCGGTGAAGTGTGGATCGCTGCGGAATACCAGAGCGATGAGCAGCTAGCCGAGGAAATTTCCCAGCTGCTGTACTGGACGCAGGTGTTGATGGTCGGTCGCGGACTGACCCTCGAGGACGTGTACCGACATCTGTGATCGGAGCTGACCAGCGAGATGTTCGCCATCTCGCTCGTCCAGGGCTTCCGATTCATGTCGTCTCACGTCACCCACACCTTCCGAAAGGACATCCACCATGCTGCGCGTAGCAGTTCCCAACAAAGGCTCACTGTCCGAGTCCGCCGCCGAAATTCTCAGCGAGGCCGGCTACCGTCGACGCACCGATTCCCGTGATCTGACGGTCCTCGATCCTGCCAACCAGGTCGAGTTCTTCTTCTTGCGTCCCAAGGACATTGCGATCTACGTCGGCTCCGGTGAGCTGGATCTCGGCATCACTGGTCGTGATCTCGCCGGCGACTCGGGCGCTCCCGTATCCGAGCGTCTGTCACTGGGCTTCGGCCGTTCGTCGTTCCGCTACGCAGCACCAGCAGGCAAGGACTGGGCCGTTGAGGATCTGTCCGGCCTGCGCATTGCGACGTCGTACCCGAACCTTGTCCGCAAGGACCTCACCGATCGCGGACTCGACGCAACCGTCATCCGTCTCGACGGAGCAGTGGAGATTTCGATTCAGCTCGGTGTCGCCGACGCGATCGCCGACGTGGTCGGGTCGGGTCGTACTCTCCGCCAACACAACCTCGTTGCTTTCGGTGAATCGCTCTGCGATTCCGAAGGTGTCCTGATCGAGCGCACCGGCGCTCCGCAGGACGATCCCGCACGCAATCAGCTCATCGAACGCGTACGCGGAATTGTCTTCGCGCAGCAGAATCTGATGATCGACTACGACTGCCCGCGCACCATCCTCGACGACGCGATCAAGATGACTCCGGGTATGGAGTCGCCGACCCTCTCGCCGTTGGCTGACCCCGACTGGGTCGCGGTTCGCGCGATGGTTCCGATCAAGGGACACAACCAGGTGATGGATGCCTTGGCGGAACTCGGCGCCAAGGCCATCCTCGCGTCGAACATCCGCTCGGTACGCGCTTTCTGATCACCGTCTGAATAGATTTACGCGCATTCGCGCCCGTTCCTGGAAATCAGGAACGGGCGCGAATCTGCAAAGTCTGGGCGATACGGCCGACGGCACCCTGCTCGTCGTAGAGCACTCCCGCACACATGCCGACGCCGTCCGGACCGGTAGTGGTTTCGGCGGCGACACCGACCCACTCGCCCTCGGGTACACGGAAGATATGCACCGTGAGATCGGTGTTGAGGAACGTCCAGTGCTCAGGGTCGAGCTTGGCGCCGACGCCGTTGGAGATGTCGGCCACCGCGAACAAACGCTCGAGGGCAGACATCTTCTCGCCCTCGACCAGCTCGGGCTTGGGGCGCGCCCATACCTTCCCGGTTCCCACGCACCCGATCGGAGCAATCCAGGACCAGTCGAGGGTCTTGAGGTAGCCGACGCTCCAGAGACCCTCGAGAACGCCCGGGGTGCCGCTGTCACGGGGTTCGAGCGGGGGATCGACTACGTGGACGACCTCGCCGGTATCGACGGTCTCCATCCGCCATGCCGTACCGCGCGCAACCGCGCGGGCAGATCCGTCGGCGGTGGTTGCCCACAGCTCGGCGACGATCAATTCGATTCGGCGACCGGGGCGTTCGATCCACGACCGGACTTCGAGGTCGGCAATCGGAATAGGCCCGAGAATCTCGACGACGACGCGCGTCAGACGGGTTTCGTCGCGCGCACCACACCGCTCGAGTGCTCGTACCAACAGCGCCGACGGGGGAGCACCGTGCTGCAGTGTCGGGCCCCAGATGCTGACAGTCGCCTGCGTGCTCGCGAACCGCTCGTGCCCTTCCTCCGTGGTTCCGAGGTAGCGGTAGTACGAACTGTCCGTCATGTTATGAATTCTCCTTTGCAGCAACAGGTTCGGTGCTCAGCAGGTCCGGCCAACCTGGATACGGCGGTGGTGTTCCGCCGAACGAGGGGCACAGTGACTTGTGATCGCACCAGTCGCACAGTTTGCCAGGCTTGGGTCTGAAGTCTCCGGTCGCACCTGCCGCGAGGATCGCCTTCCAAATGGCGGAGAGGGTCCGCTCGAATCGAATGAGCTCGTCGTGATCCGGGGCGTACATGAGAATCGAGCCGGAGGCCAGATAGATCAGGCGCAGTTGCGCGGGAACGATTCCGCGAGTGCGCAGTAGTACGAGCGCGTAGAACTTCATCTGGAAGAGCGCTTTGGACTCGGTGAACTCGCGGGGTGCCTTTCCGGTCTTGTAGTCGACCACCCGCACCTCACCGGTCGGTGCAACGTCTATCCGGTCGACGAAGCCGCGTAGTCGAACGCCGTTCTCCAACTCGGTCTCGACGTAGACCTCGCACGCCTCGGCATCGAATCGAGTGGGATCTTCGAGCGTGTAGTACGTCGCGACGAGCTTGCCGACTTCGCCGAGAAACGCGTCCAGCTCGTCTTCCGGAATCAGATCAGCTGCCTCGGGAGACTCGGCACTGACACGTTCCCACGCGGGACGGACGAGTTCGGCTGCGCGATCGGGAACCCGGTGACCGGTCGGGAGTGCAAACAGCGCTTCCAAGGCCGCGTGGACGACGGTGCCTCTGACCTGGGCTCTGGTAGGTGTTTCCGGAATTCTGTCGACCGCTCGGAACCGGTAGAGCAGGGGGCATTGCTTGTAGTCACCCGCACGCGACGGAGAGAGCGCCGGCCGACTACGCGGGCGCTCCTGTGATGTTGCACCCGTTGGAGTGGGGGTTGGCAATTCGACAGAGCTCACACCTGGCAGGCTATGCGGTTGGTCCGACAACTCCGTCGGAGCCGGTGGCGAGGACACCGGAAACAAGCGAACAGGGATCATCTGCGCATGGCGAACGAGCTGCAACCAGAAGAAGTCACGACCGAAGTGGATGAGGTTGTGCAGTCCGCTGTCGCCGAGATTCCCGAACAAGAGCTTCCAGAAGCTGATCTCACTGCGCCGGGCAAGCGGCCGTCGGGGCCGTTTCGCGTCGGCGACCGAGTCCAGCTGACCGACGGCAAGGGACGCCACTACACGATCGTTCTCGAGGCGAACCGCGAGTACCACACCCACAAGGGCGGAATCGTTCACAACGATTTGATCGGCGCCGACGAGGGCAGCGTCGTCAAGTCGGTCAACGGCACGCCCTACCTCGCCCTGCGCCCGCTACTGGTCGACTACGTGCTGTCCATGCCGCGCGGTGCACAGGTCATCTACCCGAAGGACGCAGCTCAGATCGTCCACGAAGGCGACGTGTTTCCAGGAGCACGCGTGCTCGAAGCCGGAGCCGGCTCCGGCGCACTGACGTGTTCACTACTGCGTGCCGTCGGACCCGAGGGCAAGGTCATCTCCTACGAGGTCCGCGACGATCATGCCGAACACGCGGTTCGCAACGTCGAGACCTTCTTCGGTGAACGTCCGCCGAACTGGGAACTGACCATCGCCGATCTGGCAGAGTTCGATCCGGAAGCACACGGCGGCAAGGTCGATCGCGTCGTACTCGACATGCTGGCTCCATGGGACGTCCTGCCCGCCGTCTCGAAGGCGCTCGTGCCAGGCGGCGTGTTGATCGTCTACGTCGCGACCGTTACTCAGCTCTCGAAAGTCGTCGAAGCGATGCGTGAGCAGGAATGCTGGACCGAGCCACGGTCGTGGGAATCGATCGTGCGCGGTTGGCACGTCGTCGGTTTGGCAGTGCGTCCCGAGCATCGGATGCAGGGCCACACCGCGTTCCTCGTGAGCGCTCGTCGTCTGGCCGAAGGAACGGTCACCCCGAAGCCGCAGCGGCGCGCGGGCAAGGGCTCGAACACGGCAGCCAAGTAGTCACACGAAAACAACAAGAGCGGCGATCCGGATACCGGATCGCCGCTCTTGTCGTAGCTGGAAGTTAAGCGGTGCAGGAAGCGCGGCCCATTTCCAGGAGCACGCATGCCGAGGTGTCGGACAGCTTCCAGGATCCGTCTTCGAGCTCCCAGGTCCACGGGGTGGCCGGTGCGGCGCCGTGCGGGCTGACGACGGCGACGTCTGCGGTTGCGGTCTGACCGTCGACCTTGACGTTGTCCACGTTGAACGTGATCGCGTAGGCCGGGTTACCGCCCAGCGCAGCACTCATCGTCTCGATGTTGGCCTGACGCTTGGTTCCGTCGACCACCAGAGCGGTCTTCTCCTCGATCGGCTTGGCCGGATCGATCAGAGCGACGAGCGAAGCGTTGAGCTCCTCGGCCGTCGGAGCCGTTGCGGCAGCGGCAGCTGACGTCGTAGCGGAAGCCGAGGCCTTGGCCGTGGTGCTCGAGGCGGCGACCGAAGTCGAGCTGGCCGCCGTCGAATCCTTGTTGTCGTCCGAGCTGCATGCGCCCATGGTCAGGACGGCAGCGACGGCACAAGCGCTGATGAGAGTCTTGCGGATGATCACAGCGTTACCTTTCGTTGTAAAGAGAGACAGGCGCTGTCTCCATCTTGTAGGCAAGGCTAACATGACCAAAACCTGGCTCGAGACCAGTCGGCACGGTCCGTACTCACGTGTGAATTCGCACTCGCGCACCGTGTCTGGCGACACTTGGGGCCTTATGCCGGTAGCGTTGATGGATCGCACTGGGAGGAGACGCACATGAGCTCGACAGAGAACCCGGATTCGGTTGCGGCAGCAGAAGAACTCCACGCGCTACGAGTGGAAGCACAAGTACTGCGCCGACAACTTGCACAATCGCCGGAGCAGGTGCGTGAGCTGGAGTCGAAGGTGGACTCGCTGTCCATCCGAAACAGCAAGCTGATGGACACCCTCAAGGAGGCCCGTCAGCAGCTCATCGCACTTCGTGAAGAAGTCGACAGACTCGGTCAGCCGCCGAGCGGTTACGGAGTCCTTCTCTCGGTACACGAGGACAAGACCGTCGACGTGTTCACGTCGGGTCGCAAGATGCGATTGACGTGCTCACCGAACATCGACACGGACACCCTTGCCCTCGGACAGACGGTGCGCCTCAACGAGGCACTCACCATCGTCGAGGCCGGCACCTACGAGCAGGTCGGTGAGATCAGCACGCTCCGTGAGGTACTCGACGACGGCTTGCGCGCACTGGTGGTCGGTCATGCCGACGAAGAGCGCATCGTCTGGCTCGCAGCACCGTTGGCAGCCGTCTTCGCCGACCCCGAAGCCGACATCATCGCGTACGACGCCGATTCTCCGACCAGGAAACTGCGTCCGGGCGACTCGTTGCTCGTCGACACCAAGGCCGGGTACGCCTTCGAGCGCATCCCGAAGGCCGAGGTCGAAGATCTGGTTCTCGAGGAAGTTCCGGATGTTCACTACGACGACATCGGTGGTCTCGGGCGTCAGATCGAACAGATCCGTGATGCCGTCGAACTCCCGTTCCTCCACAAGGACCTGTTCCACGAATACTCGCTGAGGCCGCCGAAGGGTGTACTGCTCTACGGTCCGCCTGGTTGCGGTAAGACGCTCATCGCCAAGGCCGTCGCCAACTCGTTGGCCAAGAAGATCGCCGAAGCTCGCGGTCAGGACAGCAAGGACGCCAAGTCCTACTTCCTGAACATCAAGGGCCCGGAACTTCTGAACAAGTTCGTCGGCGAAACCGAGCGTCACATCCGGATGATCTTCCAGCGTGCTCGTGAGAAGGCGTCCGAGGGGACGCCGGTGATCGTCTTCTTCGACGAGATGGACTCGATCTTCCGTACCCGTGGTTCGGGAGTCTCTTCCGACGTGGAGACAACGGTCGTTCCGCAGCTGCTCAGCGAGATCGACGGCGTGGAAGGGCTCGAGAACGTCATCGTCATCGGCGCCTCCAACCGTGAGGACATGATCGACCCGGCCATCCTGCGTCCCGGCCGACTGGACGTGAAGATCAAGATCGAGCGCCCCGACGCGGAATCCGCTCAGGACATCTTCTCGAAGTACCTGGTGGACGGTCTGCCGATCAATGCGGACGACCTTGCCGAGTTCGGTGGCGATCGCACCGCATGCTTGAAGGCGATGATCGTTCGCGTCGTCGATCGCATGTACGCGGAGAGCGAAGAGAATCGTTTCCTCGAGGTCACCTACGCCAACGGCGACAAGGAAGTTCTGTTCTTCAAGGACTTCAACTCGGGTGCGATGATCCAGAACATCGTCGACCGCGCCAAGAAGTACGCGATCAAGTCGGTACTCGACACCGGTGCTCCTGGCTTGCGTGTGCAGCACCTCTTCGATTCCATCGTCGACGAGTTCGCCGAGAACGAGGATCTGCCCAACACCACCAATCCTGATGACTGGGCACGTATTTCGGGCAAGAAGGGTGAACGGATCGTCTACATCCGCACTCTCGTCACCGGTAAGAACGCCAGTGCCAGCCGCGCGATCGACACAGAGTCGAACACGGGCCAGTACCTGTAACGAAACGAACACCGATCGGGCCGGCCACTCCACGGGAGTCGTCGGCCCGATCTGTGCGTCGCTGCCGTTCCCTCCGTTGCGATTGGACCGGTCGGTCGCGCTGGTTTAGAGTCCCGCCGTGCAGATACATCTTCGACACAATCCGTCGTCCACTGTCGCTCGCTGCTACCTCGCGCCCGGCGAACCGCTGCGCGTGGAGAGCGGGGCAATGCTCGCGCATTCCGCCGGCGTAGTTCTCGAAGCGAAGGCGCAGGGCGGCGTCCTGCAGGGACTCAAGCGGTCGATGCTCAGTGGGGAGTCGTTTTTCGTCACGACGTATACCGCTCCGCCGCAAGGTGGTTGGGTCGACGTGACCGGCGTGCTTCCCGGCGATCTGATCCCACTGACCATCACGTCCGATCGCCCGTTCTTCCTCAACCGTGGAACCTGGTTGGCCAACTCCTACGGCGTGACCGTCGAGTCCAAGTGGGGAGGCATGTCCAACCTCTTCGGCGGTGAGGGTGGATTCGGTCTGCGGGCAAGTGGCGACGGTGAAGTAGTGCTGGCCGTCTACGGCGCGATCGACGTCATCGACTTGCAGCCAGGCGAGACGGTCACGATCGATACCGGTCACGTGGTCGCCTACGACCTCGGGATGAACTTCAACATGCGGCGCGCCGTTCAGGGGCGCACCATTCAGTCGATGAAGTCCGGTGAAGGATTTGTCTTCGACTTCACCGGCCCAGGACGCGTTCTCGCGCAGACCCGCAACCCCAGCGCGTTTGCTGCTTGGCTCTCGGCGATCACCCCGGGCTGATCACGGTCGCAGCAGTGTTCAGTCGCAGCAGTGTTCAGCTCCAGCAGTGTTCAGCTCCAGCAATAGTCGGCCAGCAGCGCGCGTGAGTCCGGAACGAACGGCCACGACGGGTCCTGCAGGTGGGCGCCGAGTTCTTTCGGCGTCCACCACCAACCTTCGGCGATCTCGCTGGGTTGATGTGCCATCGGCCCGTCGTATCTGAGTTCGAACGCAAACAGGTGACAGCGCAACGGAGAGTTGTTCCACTCGCCGTCCCAGGAGATTCGAGCGATCTCCGTCAGTTGGAGTGGCTGATCTGCTGTTCCGAAGATTCCGAGTTCTTCACCGACTTCACGGATCGCGGTTTCCTGCGGCGTCTCACCTGGATCAACGACACCTCCGGCAAGACAGTCGTGATAGCCCCCGAACACCGCTTTCGTGTCGGTTCGGCGATGGACGTAGATGCGGGAGCCGTCCCCGGTGCGAACCAGGACGCCCGCACTCGCGTGCCAGAGCCCACCCGAGTAGACGACGGAACGTGGTGCTCGGCCGATCGGATTACCCGTCCGGTCGTACACGGCGACTACCTCGTCCGCGGGATTCAGGTCTGCGGTGAGAGGTTGGTGCATTCCTCCAACTGTGCCACGCCTGTGGGTGCCGCGCCGCAATCACATAGGCTCTTGTGTCATGCAGCGGATCATCGGTGTCGAGGTCGAATACGGAATATCTTCACCCAGTGAGCCGTCGGCGAATCCGATTCTCACTTCAACCCAGGCGGTGCTTGCCTACGCCGCCGCAGCGGGCGTGCCACGGGCCAAGCGCACACGCTGGGATTACGAGGTCGAATCTCCGCTGCGAGATGCCCGAGGCTTCGATCTGGGGCGAATGAGCGGGCCCGCACCGGTCATCGACGCTGACGAGATCGGCGCCGCGAACATGATTCTCACCAACGGGGCACGGTTGTACGTCGACCACGCCCATCCGGAGTATTCGGCCCCCGAGGTCGCCGACCCGCTCGATGCCGTGATCTGGGACAAAGCCGGCGAACGAGTGATGGAGGCAGCTGCGCGGCACGCCTCCAGCGTGCCGGGTGCCCCACGGTTGCAGTTGTACAAGAACAACGTCGACGGCAAGGGTGCGTCGTACGGCACGCACGAGAACTACCTCTGCTCGCGTGACACCCCGTTCGCCTCGATCGTGACCGGCTTGACGCCGTTCTTCGCGTCCAGGCAGGTGATCTGCGGTTCCGGTCGTGTGGGTCTCGGTCAGTCCGGCGACGAGGCCGGATTCCAGCTTTCGCAGCGATCCGACTACATCGAGGTCGAAGTAGGCCTCGAGACCACGCTCAAGCGCGGAATCATCAACACCCGCGACGAACCGCACGCGGATGCGGACAAATACCGCCGGCTGCACGTCATCATCGGTGACGCGAACCTCGCGGAGATGTCGACCTACCTCAAGGTGGGAACAACCGCGCTGGTACTCGACCTGATCGAGGCGGGCGTCGACCTCACCGATCTGCAACTGGCGCGTCCGGTCACCGCCGTCCACCACATCAGCCACGACCCCACTCTTCGCAAGACCGTTGCGCTGGCCGACGGTCGTGAACTGACGGGGCTTGCGCTGCAACGTATTTACCTCGAACGTGTCTCCAAGTTCCTCGATCGCGAGGCGGATCGTGATCCGCGAGCGGACGATATCGTCGCCAAGTGGGCGATGGTTCTCGATCTCCTCGAGCGCGATCCCATGGAGTGCGCGAACATCCTCGACTGGCCGGCCAAACTGCGCCTGCTCGAAGGTTTCCGCAATCGTGAGGGACTCGCGTGGTCGGCTCCGCGATTGCATCTGGTGGATCTGCAGTACTCCGACGTGCGACTCGACAAGGGCCTCTACAACCGTCTGGTTGCTCGCGGCTCCATGGAGCGGCTTGTCACCGAACAGCAGGTTCTCGACGCGGTCACGAACCCTCCCACCGACACTCGCGCATACTTCCGTGGCGAGTGCTTACGCCGATTCGGTGCCGATATCGCGGCCGCGAGCTGGGATTCGGTCATCTTCGATCTCGGCGGCGAGTCGTTGATCCGCATCCCCACCCTCGAGCCGCTTCGAGGTACCAAAGCGCACGTCGGAGCGTTGCTCGACTCCGTTGACAGCGCCGCGGAACTGGTTGATCAGCTCACTCACTGAAACAGCCGATGCGGCTCGCCGTCGCGTCTCTCCACACCTGACGGTGCCGCTCGGTAGGGTGAAGGTCCGAGCGGGATCAGTTACCGACTCTGCTGGGCCGAACAGGATGCTCGCGAGAGCTCCCTTCACACAAGGAGGTCGACGGCGATGGCTCAAGAACAGACGCAGCGTGCCGGTGGCGGCGAAGACGACGAAACCACTGGTGGCGACGGCAGTGCCGGCCAGGAACGTCGTGAGAAGCTCGCTGCAGAAACCGACGACCTGCTCGACGAGATCGACGACGTGTTGGAAGAGAACGCCGAGGACTTCGTCCGTGCCTATGTCCAGAAGGGCGGCCAGTGACGGTGGATCGCGCGCCCCGGATCACCGACGGGGACACACGGTTGAGCTTCGGCTCGAATCTGTCGTCATTCTCGGAATACCTTCGGGTGCATGCACCGGAGCATCTTCCGCAGAACCGCTTCGCCGACACAGGAGGTGTTGTCATGGGCGGGGGAGACGTAGCTCCGCACGGCACCACCATCGTCGCGATCAGCTATGCGGGTGGAGTTCTGCTCGCGGGTGATCGCCGAGCGACGATGGGCAACCTCATCGCCAGCCGTGACGTGCAGAAGGTGTACGTCACGGACGACTACTCGGCTGCGGGTATCGCCGGTACGGCCGGGATCGCAATCGAACTGGTCCGGCTCTTCGCGGTCGAGCTCGAACATTACGAGAAGATCGAAGGCGTCCCACTCACGTTCGACGGCAAGGCCAATCGACTTTCGTCGATGGTTCGAGGAAATCTCGGAGCAGCGATGCAAGGTTTGGCGGTCGTGCCATTGCTCGTGGGTTACGACCTGGACGCGGTCGATCCGTCGAGGGCAGGTCGCATCGTCTCCTACGACGTCGTCGGTGGGCGATACGAGGAGCGCGCGGGCTATCACGCAGTCGGATCCGGTTCCCTGTTCGCGAAATCGGCGCTCAAGAAGCTGTATTCCCCGGGAATCGACGAGGACACCGCGCTTCGGTTCGCGGTCGAGGCGCTGTACGACGCGGCAGATGACGATTCGGCTACCGGTGGTCCTGATCTGACACGCGGGATCTATCCGACAGCGGTCACCATCACCTCGGCCGGTGCCGTGGAGTTGTCGACGGCCAAGGCTGCCGAGATCGCAAGGGAGATCGTCGCGGCTCGTACTGCGACAGCGAGTCCGGAAGGGGAGTCTGCGCTATGACGATGCCGTACTACGCATCAGCCGAACAGATCATGCGCGATCGTTCGGAATTGGCGCGCAAGGGAATTGCCCGCGGACGCAGCGTCGTCGTTCTCACCTACCGCGACGGAGTGCTCTTTGTCGCCGAGAACCCGTCGAGGGCGCTGCACAAGGTCAGTGAACTGTACGACCGTCTCGGATTTGCGGCAGTGGGCAAGTACAACGAGTTCGAGAATCTGCGCCGCGCGGGCATCGTCCACGCCGACATGCGTGGGTACTCGTACGACCGTCGGGACGTCACGGGGCGTTCCCTCGCCAATGCGTACGCACAGACCTTGGGAACGATCTTCACCGAGCAGCCCAAGCCGTACGAGGTCGAGATCTGCGTTGCCGAGATCGGCCGTTTCGGGAGTAGTACGCCGGCTCAGCTCTACCGGATCACGTACGACGGTTCCATCGCGGACGAGCAGGAATTCGTGGTCATGGGCGGTACAACCGAACCGATCGTGACGGCGATGCGCGAGTTCTACCAGCGAGACCTCGACCTCGAATCCGCGGTGCGGCTCGCGGTCGGGGCGCTTCAAAAGGGCGGTCCGGCGCCGGCCGGAACCACTGAGGCGGAACCGCGAACACTCGATGTGAGTGCACTCGAGGTTGCCGTTCTCGACAGCAACCGTCCACGCCGTGCGTTCAAAAGAATCGCTGGTTCGGCATTGGAAGAGATGCTTCCAACTCCGGCAGCAACTGAGGACGCGCCGCCGGCAAACGGCGACGCACCCTCGTAGTTGCTGCGTCGGTCTGGGAGTTACTGCAGGTCTGGAGTTACTGAGTGATTCTGTAGACGGCCACCGCGCCCGGTTCGGTGTCGAAATCGAACCGGCGCGCGTCTGCCACCACTTCACCGTCGGTGGCGATGGCTACCGGTGAATCGGCCACTCGAACCGACATCGAGGACACGAGTTCGCGAACGTAGACCCGCGAGCTGCCCAATGTTCCTGTGGCAGCAGCAAACAGCAGGCGTGAACGCGAGAACTTCTTGTCCGCGCGCAAGTAGCGGACGTCCAGCAGTCCACGGTTCATCTCCGGACGCGACATCGGCACCTGATCAGCGGGGGAGTATCGCCCGTTTCCGACGAACAGCATCCAGATGGTGGTCCGCTTCCCGTCGATGGTGACAGTCATCGGCTCTGCCGCTGCGAGAACCCGGATCATTGCAGCACCAGCGGCCGGCCACTTACCGAAACGCGGTTCCCACTTTTCCCTCAGACGCACAGCGTCCGGGTATCCGCCCAGGCTGGCTGTGTTGAGAAACCGTGCAGTCACTCCGGAATCCGTGCGCACCACCGCGTGGTCGACAAATGCCGCCTGACCGGACTCGACTGCCTGTGCGGTCTCCTCGACATTCACCGCCCCGACGTCGCGGGCGAAATGGTTCAACGTTCCGCCGGGAAAGACGGCAAGTGGTAGCTCGTGCTTTGTCGCCGCGGTCGCGACCGTGACCACTGTTCCGTCGCCGCCGCATACTCCTAACGCTTTCGGCGAGAGTTCGGGGATCTTGGCATCGATCTGCATGTCGAAGTCGATGTCCGCGTCGAACTCGTAGACGATGGCCTCCGGTAGCAGTTCTCGAATCGATTCCACGATCCCGTCGTCCTCGGAGCCTGAACCAGGATTGGTGAAGACCAACAAGCCTTCTCCGCGCGCGAGCGCGGGAACCACGCACTCGGGTCCGAGTTCGGCGGGTTCTTCGTCCCGCACCGCCCACCAACGACGCGTGCCGGCAGCGATTGCGCCGCCGACCGCGAGGCCTGCGAAGACGTCGGACGGCCAGTGCACTCCGTTGTGAACGCGTGAGTACGCCACTGCTGCGGCCAGTGGTGCGAGTGCGGCGCCCGCCGCCGGGGACTCCATGGCCACTGCCGCGGTGAATGCCGCGGCCGAAGACGAATGCCCGGAGGGGAACGAGGACGACGTCGGAATGTCGACGCCTCGCTTCGGGCTCAGCCAGACACGCGCCGGTGGGCGCCGGCGGGGGAAGAGGGGCTTGAGTATGCCGTTGGCCAGCGCGCTCGAACCTGCCAGCGCGAGCATCCCACGTGCCGCTGCCCTCCTGGGGCGGCCACCGATCATCGCGAGCAAGGCTGCGACAACCATCCACAAAACGCCGTGATCGGCAGCTCTGGAGAGAAACCGCATGGTCGGGTCGAGCACGGAAGGGCGCAGTGCTCCAGTGCTTTCCATGACTTTGACGTCGCTTCGGACAACTTTTCGGCGAATAAGGCTCACACCGTCACACTATGCCGCCGCCCGACGTTGTCGAGTCGTGACTTACGACGCGATCGAAGTACACGGGTGAACCTCGCATTCTGGTTGTAGTGTCGAAGTGTGCAGAGACGAATCATGGGTATCGAGACGGAATTCGGCGTTACCTGCACCTTTCACGGGCACAGGCGACTGAGCCCCGACGAGGTTGCTCGTTACCTCTTCCGTCGTGTCGTGTCGTGGGGTCGCAGCTCCAATGTCTTCCTCCGTAACGGAGCCCGCTTGTACCTGGATGTGGGTTCGCACCCGGAGTACGCGACCGCAGAGTGCGACAGCCTCATCCAGTTGGTCAATCACGACCGTGCCGGTGAGCGAGTGCTCGAAGAACTGCTGATCGACGCCGAGGCGAGACTCGCCGAGGAGGGGATCGGCGGCGACATCTACCTCTTCAAGAACAACACCGACTCGGCCGGAAACTCGTACGGATGCCACGAGAACTTTCTCGTCGCGCGCGCCGGTGAGTTCTCCCGCATTTCGGATGTCTTGTTGCCGTTCCTCGTCACGCGCCAGTTGATCTGCGGCGCCGGCAAGGTGCTGCAGACTCCCAAGGCCGCGACGTTCTGCCTCTCGCAGCGCGCGGAACACATCTGGGAAGGTGTCTCGTCGGCGACCACTCGCTCGCGTCCGATCATCAACACCCGCGACGAACCGCATGCCGACGCCGAGAAGTACCGCCGACTGCACGTGATCGTCGGCGATTCGAACATGGCCGAAACAACGACGATGCTCAAGGTCGGTTCTGCAGCACTCGTGCTCGAGATGATCGAAGCCGGGGTTTCGTTCCGCGATTTCGCTTTGGACAACCCGATTCGTGCCATCCGCGAGGTCAGCCACGACGTGACGGGTAAAAAGCCTGTCCGTCTAGCTGGTGGTCGTCAGGCCAGTGCCCTCGATATTCAACGCGAATACCACGCCAAGGCAGTCGAACACCTGCGTAACCGCGAACCGGACCCGCAGGTCGAGCAGGTAGTCGACCTGTGGGGTCGCACCCTCGATGCCGTCGAAGCTCAGGATTTTGCGAAGGTCGACACGGAGATCGACTGGGTCATCAAGCGCAAGCTGTTCCAGCGTTACCAGGACCGTCACGGTTTCGACCTGTCCGATCCCAAGATCGCGCAGCTCGACTTGGCGTACCACGACATCAAACGCGGCCGGGGTGTCTTCGACGTGCTGCAGCGCAAGGGCTTGGTCAAGCGGGTCACCGAGGACGAGACGATCGACGATGCCGTCGAGAATCCGCCGCAGACCACGCGCGCCAAATTGCGAGGCGACTTCATCACTGCAGCCCAGGCCGCAGGCAGGGACTTCACGGTCGACTGGGTTCACCTCAAGCTCAACGACCAGGCGCAGAGAACGGTGCTGTGCAAGGATCCGTTCCGTTCCGTCGACGAGCGTGTCGAGCGTTTGATCGCTTCGATGTAGGTCACCCATTTTCACGATTGACAACACGGCAGGTCTGTTTTGCGGCGACGCGCCGGGCACGAAAGTGTCCGGCGCGCGTTCGGTTATCGGATAGCCACTAGGATTTCGGCGTGGCGACATCAAAAATCGAGCGGTTGATGAACCTGGTGATCGCATTGCTGTCCACCAGACAGTTCCTCACGGCGGAGAAAATCCGCGACAGTGTGGCCGGGTACAACGATTCCGCGAACTACGAAGCGTTCAGTCGCATGTTCGAACGCGACAAGAACGAACTTCGTGACCTGGGTGTCCCGTTGGAAACCGGTCTGGCAGGACGGTTCTCGACGGTCGAGGGTTATCGGATCAATCGCAACGCTTATGAGCTTCCGGACGTGGACCTCACCAGCGAGGAATCTGCTGCGGTTGCTGTCGCCGTGCAGTTGTGGGAGTCGCCGGAACTGATTTCGGCAGCCCAGAGTGCACTACTCAAACTCCGAGCGGCCGGCGTCCAGGTCGACTCAGAAGTCAGTGCCGCGCCGGTCACGGCGATTCCCGCGCGCACCCGCGGTTCGGAGCCCGCGCTCGGCAAGCTGCTTGCAGCCGTCGACGCCGGACGAGCAGTTCATTTTCAGCACCGCGGCGCGTTGAACGAACCGTTCACCGAGCGCACCGTCGAGCCGTGGGGCGTAGTTACGCACAACGGCAAGTGGTATCTGGTCGGGCACGACGTCGACCGTGATGCGGTGAGGACCTTCCGGCTCTCCCGGATCGGTGACGATGTCAGGGAGTTCGGCCCGGCCGGTTCGGTTCACAAACCCGAAGGTGTTGATCTTCGCGAGGTCGTCGACCGCGTGACCGGATCGGGAGTCGTCACCGGAACCGCCACGGTCTGGGTCGCCGACGGCCGCGCACATGAGCTTCGGCGGCTTGCGACGTCGTCGTCCGATCGGCGGCTGACCGATCGTGATGGCAGCGTGCTGGCCATTCCCGTCCGATCCTGGGAATGGACCGCTCGGTTGATCGCCGGTCACGGTTTGGATGCACTGGTGTTGGACCCACCGGATTTGCGTGCTGAGGTCGTCGCGAAG
Source organism: Rhodococcus sp. ARP2 (assembly GCF_001029585.1). Classification (NCBI taxonomy): domain Bacteria; kingdom Bacillati; phylum Actinomycetota; class Actinomycetes; order Mycobacteriales; family Nocardiaceae; genus Rhodococcus; species Rhodococcus sp. ARP2. Next base: position 102,228 of record NZ_LEKE01000011.1, read on the forward strand.
CTTCGCGCCGCCGCGGCGAGCCTGGCCACCAGCAATGACGGACAGGGGGACAACTGATGAGCAATCGACTGTCATCGCGGTTGGCACGGCTGCTCAACCTCGTGCCGTACTTCATCGCGAATCCGGGCATCAGTCCCGCCGAGGCGGCCGAGGAACTCGGCGTCAGCACGACTCAACTGATGACCGATCTGAATCAGCTGTGGGTGTGCGGACTGCCCGGGTACGGTCCCGGCGATCTCATCGACCTGTCCTTCTCCGAGGAAAGTATCGAGGTCACGTTCTCGGCCGGGATCGATCGCCCGCTGCGCCTCACCTCTACCGAAGCGACGGCATTGCTGATCGCCCTTCGGTCGTTGGTGGAAATGCCGGGCATGGTCGATCCGTCGTCGGCCCAGCGCGCTATCGCGAAGATCGAGGACGCAGCAGGCTCGGCCGCGGCACGAGCTATCGGTCAGGACCGGGATACATCGCCGGCGCCGGACATCGCCGAAGACCCGATCGCCGCGACGGTCAGAGCCGCGCTCGCAGACAAGACCGCCCTGCGATTGACGTATTATTCGGCCTCGCGTGACGCGGTCTCCGAGCGCATCGTCGATCCCGTTCGTATCGTGTTGGTCGACAACTACAGCTACCTCCAGGCCTGGTGCCGTCAGGCCGAGGGTGTGCGGTTGTTCCGATTCGATCGGATCGATGCCGCCGTCCAACTCGACGAGCCCGCCGACCCGCCGCCGCAGGCCCTCGAGGAAGATTCGAATCTCGAGTTGTTCAGCGGCGACGGTTCCCTTCCGGAAGCACGGTTGTTCATCACCAAAGAGTGGGTGTGGATGCTCGACTACTACCCGATGGACGTCGAGCACGTGAACGACGACGGGTCGGTCGAGGCGACGATGAGTTTCGGAACACTCGAATGGATGGCAAGGCTGGTGTTGGGATTCGGTGAGGGAGTTCGGGTCCTTCATCCGCCGGAACTGGTCTCCGAAGTCCATGATCGGGCCGTTGCGGCACTCGACGCCTACGACGTAATCGGTTCGTAAAAGTTGGGGAAACTCCGCGTTCAGTGGGTTCGCAGGAAACAAACAGGTAAAAGGTAGCTGAAGTAAGTGCTTTGACACCTCCGAGCGCCGGTTGTGTCCGGTAGCATCGAGGAATCTGATCATGGGAGGTCGTTATGGGTGCAATGCAGCCGATGCATTGGCTGATTGTCGCTGTTGTCGTCGTAATTCTGTTCGGGTCGAAGAAGCTTCCCGATGCAGCACGCGGTCTGGGTCGTTCACTCCGCATCTTCAAGAGCGAAGTCAAGGAAATGCAGAACGACGATGCGGCGCCCGCAAGCGCGCCGGTCGCACAGCCTGCTCCGGCACAGTTGCCGACGGCCAACACCGCGGTGGTCGCAAACGGTGCAGCAGCACCTGTTGCGCAGCCGACCGAAGTCAAGCCGCTCTAGTACACACTGCGTTCTAGCCGGGGTGAAATATTCGTTCACCCCGGTTGTCTGCTGACCAAGACCAGGATGCACAGTGCGTATTCCGTTAGATCCGCGTAACCGCAAGCGGAAGGTCAACCCAGACGGCACCATGTCGTTGGTCGACCACCTGTACGAATTGCGGACTCGTTTGTTGTTCGCATTCCTCGGCGTGATCATCACCACGGCGTTCGGCTTCTTCTGGTACTCACACTCGATACTCGGTCTCGAGAGTCTGGGCGATCTGCTTCGTGGACCGTACTGCGAGCTTCCGTCCGAGAGTCGCGCCAACCTCAGCACCGACGACGCGTGCCGATTGCTGGCGACCGGGCCGTTCGAGCAGTTCATGCTGCGATTCAAAGTGGCGCTCACCGCCGGCATCGTTCTTGCTTGCCCGGTGTGGCTTTACCAATTGTGGGCATTCATCACCCCGGGGCTCTACGCCAAAGAACGTCGATACGCGGTCGGATTCGTCACCGCCGGTGCCGCTCTCTTCATTCTCGGCGCGATCCTGGCGTACCTCGTCGTGGCGAAGGCTTTGCACTTCCTCCTGACCATCGGTGACAACGTCCAGATCACCGCGCTCAGTGGTTCGGAGTACTTCGGCTTCATCATCAATCTGCTGCTCATCTTCGGTGTCAGCTTCGAAATTCCACTGCTCGTCGTCGTGCTGAACTTTGCCGGCATTCTGACGTACGAGCGTTTGAAGGCCTGGCGTCGAGGATTGATCTTCGGGCTTTTCGTATTTGCTGCAGTCGCCACGCCGGGTTCGGATCCGTTCTCGATGCTGGCGCTCGCGCTGGCCCTGACGCTTCTCTTCGAGGTCGCTGTTCAGATCGCTCGCCTCAACGACAAACGTAAGGCCAAGCGAGCCGGTGAAGACTGGGGCGCACTGTCCGACGAGGAAGCTTCCTCCATCTCGTCTCCGTCCGATCTGAACGAGGCTTTCGACAATCCGACCAAACCCAAGGCCGAATCGAGTGGATTGTTCGGACGTAAGTCCAAGTCCAAGGCTCCGGTTGCGGAGAAATCCGACACCGGCGGCGACAACGCGCCCGGTCAGGATTTCACTGACACCCTCTGAGCGCCGTGCCACCACGTCGGCGGCGTGTGAAACCCTGACGAGGTGGTTATGAACAAGAGTGAACTGAGCACGTTTGCGTCCAGCCTGAAGTTCGAACTCGATCCATTCCAGGTGAAGGCATGCGTTGCGCTCGAAGCGGGCCACGGAGTCCTTGTCTGCGCGCCGACCGGTGCAGGCAAGACCGTGGTCGGCGAGTTCGCTGTCCACCTGGCTCTCGCGGCGGGCCGCAAGTGTTTCTACACGACGCCGATCAAGGCGTTGAGTAATCAGAAGTACGCAGAACTCGTCGAGCGGTACGGCCCGAGCGAGGTCGGCCTGCTGACGGGTGATTCGAGTATCAACTCCGACGCACCGGTGGTCGTCATGACCACTGAAGTCCTGCGGAACATGCTCTACGCAAATTCCGAGGCACTGCGCGGGCTTTCGCACGTAGTCATGGACGAAGTGCACTACCTGGCGGACCGGTTCCGTGGTGCGGTGTGGGAGGAAGTGATCCTGCACCTGTCCGAGGATGTTCGGCTGGTGAGTTTGTCGGCGACCGTGAGCAATGCCGAAGAATTCGGCTCCTGGATGGAAACCGTCCGCGGCGACACCACCGTGGTCGTCGACGAGACGCGGCCGATCCCGCTGTGGCAGCACATCATGGTCGGTCGACGGATCTTCGATCTCTTCGACAGCCGTAGTCACCCTGCGGCTGGGCCGAAGACCGTGCTCGTCGACCAGGATCTGGTTCGCCACGTCAAGCAGCGTCAGGCTCTCGAACGCGTCGAGAGCTGGCAGCCGCGTGGCCGCGGGCGTCGTGGCAGCTACCAGAGTTCCAACGATTTCCGGCCCTTGCCACGCCCCGACGTCATCGCGCAGCTGGACCAGTCCGGACTGCTCCCGGCGATCACCTTCATCTTCAGCCGCGCCGGTTGTGATGCGGCTCTTGCACAGTGCCTGCGGTCCCGACTGGATCTGACTTCGCCGGAGCAGGTTCGCGAGATCGACACCATCATCGAGAAACACACCGGGGAACTACCCGAGGAGGATCTCGAAGTTCTCGGATATCGGGACTGGTGCAAGGCACTGCGACGCGGACTGGCCTCTCACCATGCCGGCATGTTGCCGGCATTTCGCCAGACAGTCGAGGAACTGTTCGTCAAGGGTCTCGTGCGTGCGGTCTTCGCGACCGAGACGCTGGCCCTCGGCATCAACATGCCGGCACGCACGGTGGTCCTCGAACGTCTGGTCAAGTACAACGGTGAATCGCATGCCGAACTGACACCGGGGGAGTACACGCAGCTGACCGGTCGGGCAGGCCGACGCGGCATCGACGTCGAAGGGCACGCTGTGGTCCTGTGGCAGCCCGGGGTCGAGCCCACGGATGTCGCCGGCTTGGCGTCGACCCGGACGTTCCCGCTCCGCAGTTCGTTCCGCCCCTCGTACAACATGTCGATCAACCTCGTCGAACGCATGGGCGCGGCCGATTCACGGAAGCTGCTCGAGCGTTCCTTCGCACAATTCCAAGCGGATCGCTCGGTGGTCGGCCTGGTGCGTGGCATCGAGCGGAACGAAGAAGCACTGAAGGGTTTGCAGGAGAAACTCGGCGGTGCGGACGGCGAATACTTCGAGTACGCGTCGTTGCGTGAGCGGCTCAGTGCGCGCGAGCGCGCGCTCGAACGTAAGGGCCGCGAAGACCGACGCGGAGATGCGGTGGAGTCCCTCCGTGCACTCGCCCGCGGTGACGTGATCGCAATTCCCATCGGTCGTCATTCCGGGGTGGCAGTGGTCCTCGTCCCGGACAACGATCCGAAGGACCCGCGTCCGCTGGTTCTGACTGCCGATCAGTGGGCCGGCCGACTCTCCTCGGGTGATTTCCCGGAAGCAGCCGACGTTCTGGGAAAGATGCGCCTGCCCAAGCATGTCGATCACCACACCGCAAGGATCCGGCGCGATCTGGCCTCGGCATTGCGTAGTACCGGGATCAGTGCCCCCCGGCGGAAGAAGCGCCACAAGGCGGGCGCGTCCGAAGACGCCGAGGTCGCTACTTTGCGACGCGCTATTCGCTCGCATCCGTGCCACAGCTGGCCCGATCGTGAACATCTGAGCCGGATCGGTGAGCGCTACAACCGACTGGCCCGGGAAACGCAGTCGATGAGGGAAAAGGCAGCGGCCACCACCAACTCGTTGGCGCGGACGTTCGACCGCATCATTGCGCTACTCAAAGAGCGTGAGTACATGACTGCCGAAGCAGCGCCCGAAGTCACCGAATCCGGACGACGACTCAGCCGCATCTACTCGGAAAGCGACCTTCTGGTCGCCGAGTGCCTGCGGACCGGGGCGTGGACAGGTCTCAGCCCGGCCGAGTTGGCGGCCGTTGTCTCCTCGGTGGTCTACGAATCACGTCGGGACGGCGACACCGTTGATCGGGTGCCGACAGCGGCGCTTCGTCACGCCCTCAACGACACTCAACGATTGTGGAGCGAACTGCGGTCGGACGAGATTCGTCACAAGCTGCCGCCGACGCGGGAACCGGATCTCGGATTCGTCACCGCCGTTTATCACTGGGCGAGTGAGAACTCGCTTGTCGACGCACTGATCGCGGCCGGAGTGCAGGGCCGTGCGTTGTCTGCGGGTGACTTTGTACGTTGGTGTCGTCAGGTGATCGATCTGCTCGATCAGGTCCGCCTGACATCGACGGATGCCGACGTCGCGAAGACTGCGGCGCGGGCGGTAGCTGCAATTCGTCGCGGGGTAGTTGCTGTCGACGCAGCATGACCGCAACTATGTGGTTTGATTCGCAGACTGGTATTTCGAGTGGGAGGCGAACATGAGCGGGCCTTACGGACCGAACGATCCGAATCGGCAATGGGGTCCTGGTGATCAGCAGCAGCCGAACGAGCAGCAGTGGGGGCAGAATCCTCAGCAGCCGGGCGGTCAGCAGCAGCCTGGTCAGCAGCCCGGCCAGCAGCAGCCGTGGGGTCAGTCTGGTCAAACACCGCAGCCCGGTCAACAACCCGGCCAGCAACAGCCGTGGGGACAACCTGCCTACGGCCAGCCCGGGCAGCCTGGTGGTCAGCCTGCGTACGGTCAGCCGCAGCAACCTGGACAAGGACAACCCGGCCAGCAACAGCCGTGGGGACAACCCCAGCAGCAGCCTCCCGCTCAGCCGTGGGGTCAGCCCGGGCAACAGCAGGCACCTGACGCAACCCAGGCCTGGGGTCAGCCGCCTGCTGCCGCACCTCAGCAGGCATGGGGCGCCGCCGCTCCCGGCCAAGCGCCGGGACAGCAGAATCAGTGGAACCAGGCTCAGCCGTTCCCGAGTCCCGGTGCGCCCGGAAACCAGTCGGGTAAGTCGAAGAAGCCTTTGATCTTCGGTGCGATCGGTGTTCTCGTCGTTCTTGCTGCTGTCGTGGTGGCCCTGGTGTTCGGTGTCTTCGGCAAGAACACACTCGATCAGAGCGCGGCTCAGGCCGGCGTCGAAAAGATCGTCACCGAGTCCTACGGGGCAAAGAACGTGAGCAACGTTCAGTGCCCCGCGGACCAGGAAGTCAAGTCAGGCAACAAGTTCACCTGCACGCTTTCGATCGCGGGTGTGAAGTCGAACGTGACTGTGACGTTTGTCGACGACAACGGCACGTACGAGGTCAGCCGCCCGAGCTGACGCTCTATTGGTCGGAACGGCCTGCCGCCGCAGCCGCGAGCGCGGCGGCAAGCCGTCCGGCCGAGCGCTCGATGTTCAGCGAGGCCGCTACTTCCTCGAAGCGTGCGGGATCGACGGGGGCCGCCGGGAGTTGGTCGTCCTTCGAGAACTGAACGTCCGCGTCGCGAACCACTCGTACTACCGGCAACGCAGCATCAAGGTAAGCGATGGCCTCTGGTGAGGTGAGTTTTGCGCGAATTCCCTTGGCCATGTCGGATTCCGGATCAGCTGCGGCCGCGCGAAGTCCGGCCAACGAGCCGTAGCGCAGCATCAGCGTCGACGCAGTCTTCTCACCGACACCCTTGATGCCGGGTAGACCGTCGGAGGCGTCTCCGCGCAGTACCGCGAGTTCGGCGTATGCCTCGCCCGCACGATCACCGGGTACTCCGTACTTCTCGGCAACCTCGACCGGTCCGAAGAGTTCTGCCTTGGACAAGCCACGGCCCACGTAGAGGACACGAACGGGCACGTACTCGTCGGTGACGACCTGCAGAAGGTCTCGGTCACCACTGACGACGACGGTGAGATCTTCGCGCTCGGTGGCGGCAAGCGTTCCCAGCACGTCGTCGGCTTCGAGTCCGACGGCACCCGCTGTCGCGATTCCTGCTGCTGCGAGCACGTCCATGATCATGTCGACCTGAGGCGTCAACGTGTCCGGAACTTCTTCGGACGAACCGTCAGAGCCTTCTTCGACGCGATGCGCTTTGTACGTCGGGACCGCATCGACGCGGAACTGCGGTCGCCAATCCAAGTCCAGGCACACCGCGAGACGACTCGGCTGGTGTTTGGTGATCAGGGAAGCCACCATGTCGGTGAAACCGCGCACGGCATTGACAGGTCTTCCGTCGGGGTCGACGAATGACTCGGGCAGCGCGTAGAACGCACGAAACCACAGGCTGGCACCGTCGAGGAGAAGCAATGGCCCACTCATGGTCACCATCCTGCCAGTCGGCACTAACCTGTAAGCCATGACGTCTCCAGCCGAACAGGATTCCCGATTCTCCAGCGCCGTGTACGGCGCACGTATCGCTCGCGCCGCGGAGTTGGCTCGATCAGCAGGACTCGACGGTCTGGTGGTGACTCCAGGCCCGGATCTGCGGTACCTGACGGGTTCTCGGGCCGACTCGTTCGAGCGCTTGACCGCGTTGGTCATCGCTGCGGACACGGCGAAGGCGTCTGTCGTGCTTCCTCGCTTGGAGTTGGCGTCGTTGAAGGAATCGGCGGTGGGCGATCTCGGGCTGACCGTCCTCGACTGGGTCGACGGTGTCGACCCGTATGCGATTGTGGCGGCGCAACTCCCGACCGGCGCCAAGGTTGCGGTGACGGATGCGATGCCTGCATTGCACCTGATCCCGCTCGCAGACACCTTGGGCGCGTTGCCGATCCTCGCTACCGGCGTATTGCGTGAATTGCGGATGGTCAAGGACGACGCCGAGATCGAGGCGTTGCGACGGGCCGGTGCGGCGATCGACCGTGTTCACGCCCGCATGGCCGAGTTCTTGATCGTCGGCCGTACGGAAGCCGAAGTGGGCGAGGCAATTTCGGAGGCGATTCTCGAAGAGGGGCACACCGAGGCCGCGTTTGTGATCGTCGGATCAGGCCCGCACGGCGCCGATCCGCATCACGAGGTTTCGGACCGGGTGATCGAGAGCGGCGATATCGTGGTGATCGACATCGGCGGACCGGTCGAGCCCGGCTACAACTCGGATTCCACCCGCACGTACAGCATGGGGCAGCCGTCCGCCGAGGTATCAGCGCAGTTCGCGGTACTCGAAGCGGCACAGCAGGCTGCCGTCGATTCGGTGCGGCCAGGAGTATCCGCAGAATCCGTCGACGTTGCCGCCCGCGAAGTGCTTGCCGCACAAGGTCTTGCGGAGGTCTTCGTTCACCGCACCGGTCACGGTATCGGGCTGTCCGTGCACGAGGAGCCGTACATCGTCGAGGGCAACACCATCGAACTCGTCGAAGGTATGGCCTTCAGCATCGAACCGGGAATCTACTTCCGCGGCAGTTGGGGTGTCCGTATCGAGGACATCGTCGTCGTGACCGCGGACGGTTGCGAGTCGTTCAACAACCGTCCGCACGGCCTGACTGTCCTCGGCTGATCAGCTTTCCTTGAACGCCGCGGACCCGAGGATGCGGGTGACGTCGATTTCGATGACCACGCGCGCTGGGTTGACCCGTGGCTGGCGGTACCGCTCGGCATAGCGCCGAACGGCGTCGGCCACCGAGTCCTCGTCGGCGAGCACGCGTGCCGGCCCTTCGAGCGTGAGCCAGCGACCACCGTCGACCGAACTGACTGCGGCGTATCCGCCACGCGCTGCGTTTATCGCCTTCTGTGAACCACCGCTGGTGATCACGCGCGCCTTTCCGGCTTCCTGGTCCCAGGTGAACCCGACGGCCACGACGTGTGGGGTGCCGTTCGGACGCAACGTCGTGAGTGTCGCGAGGTGGTATTCACCGACGAACTTCAGCCCGTCTTCGGTGAGAGTCTGCTGTGCCGACGGCGTGGTGGAGGGGGTGAGCGTCATGCCACGACGGTAATCCAGGACACTGGAGCGGTGACTGCGGGTGCGAACGTGAATGACATCGAGACGGTACTGCTCCTCGGCGGACGAAGTGAGATCGGCCTCGAGATCGCGGTCAGGCTCGCGCCGGGCCGCAACATCGTTCTGGCTGCCAGACGCAGCGGCGAGCTGTCGGAGCAGGAGCAGATGCTCAGGAACGCCGGAGCGGTCGGCGTCTCCACCGTCGAGTTCGACGCCGACGCCGTCGACACGCACGGAGACCTCCTGGAGGCCGTAGTCGCCGAGCACGGTCGGATTTCGGTTGCAGTGCTGGCCTTCGGAATTCTCGGCGATCAGGCGCGTGCCGAAACCGACGCGGCGCATGCGGTCGCGGTGGTGCACACCGACTACGTGGCGCAGATCAGCATCCTCACGCACCTCGCGGAGATCATGCGCCGACAGGGAACCGGAAAGATCGTGGTGTTCTCGTCCGTCGCCGGCGTTCGGGTTCGCCGCGCCAACTACGTCTACGGGAGCGCAAAGGCCGGCTTGGACGGTTTTGCCAGCGGTCTGGGCGACGCGCTGCACGGTTCGGGCGTGCAGTTGATGCTGGTACGGCCAGGGTTCGTCATCGGGAAGATGACCGAGGGAATGTCGCCTGCCCCGATGTCGAGCACTCCGTCGCAGGTCGCCGACGCCGTCGTACGGGGACTGAACTCCGGGGCGACTCGGGTGTGGGTTCCGCGAATTCTGCAGCCGGTGTTCTTCGTCATGCGGCTTCTGCCTCAGACGATCTGGCGCCGGATGCCGCGATGACCGCACACCCGGTGGTGATCGTCGGCATCGGCGCCGACGGCTGGGAAGGGCTGTCCGAGAGCGCGCAGGGTGCAATCCTCGGTGCGGAGGTCCTGATGGGGTCGCCGCGCCAGCTGGACTTGGTCCCGGCGGCACATCTCGGGGCACGGCGTGCGCCCACCAGGCTCACCTGGCCGTCTCCGATGATTCCGGCGTTGCCGTCGATGTTCGCCGAGAACGCGGACCGCAAAGTATGTGTGCTCGCCAGCGGTGACCCGATGTTCCACGGCCTCGGCGTCACGTTGGTCCGGCTGCTCGGCGCGGACAACGTGCGAGTGATCTCGCACCCGTCGTCGGTGGCGTTGGCGAGCGCGCGAATGGGATGGGCATCGGCCGAGGTCGACATCGTGAGCCTGGTGAACCGAGACTCGGCGACCGTCTTGGCGGCAGTGGTCGATGGCGCGCGCCTCTTGGTTCTGAGCAACGGGCGCTCGACACCGGGGGAGGTGGCACGTCTGTTGGCCGGCGCGGGCTTCGGACGATCGACTCTGACTGTACTGGCCCAGCTGGGCGGGGCCGAGGAATCGCGGACCGTCACGGTGGCGGACGAGTGGGATCACGCGGACGAGGACGTGGACGCGTTGAACGTTCTGGCCGTCGAGTGCATCTCGGTCGATCATCCGTTGCGGCTGACTCGAATCCCGGGTCTACCGGATGCTGCGTTTGTCGGCGACGGTCAGATGACCAAGCAGGAGATCCGCGCATTGACGTTGTGTGCACTCGCACCGGCGCCGGGAGAACACCTCTGGGACGTCGGCGGAGGGTCGGGCACCGTCGCCATCGAGTGGATGAGAACCCACCCGCGTTGCACTGCAACAGCATTCGAGAAAGTGGCGAGCCGGGTATCGCAGATCGGTGCCAATGCACTCAATCTCGGCGTGCCTGCGTTGGCAGTGAAAGGGACCGCGCCCGAGGCGTTTGCGGAAGAGGTTCGGCGTCCCGATGCGGTGTTCGTCGGCGGCGGCGTCACGCAACCGGGAATGCTCGAAGCGTGCTGGGAGCAGTTGAGCGTGGGCGGGCGTCTGGTTGCCAACGCCGTGACCGCCGAGTCCGAATCGTTGCTGCTCGGCTGGATGAGTCGCCAGGGTGGGACGCTGCGACGCTTTCAGGTGCAGCGCGCCGAGCCTTTGGGCGCGTTCAACGTTTGGCGACCGCAACTTCCGGTGGTCCAATGGTCCGTCACAAAAAGTCAGCCGTCTGCAGGCGCAGGCACAGATACGCCGGAGGAATCCACACAATGACCGTTCATTTCATCGGTGCGGGTCCCGGTGCGGCAGATCTGATCACTGTCCGCGCGCAACGCATCATCGCTGCGAGCCCTGTGTGCTTGTACGCCGGCAGCCTTGTCCCGGCGGAGTTGCTCGAGTGGTGCCCGGTCGGGGCGCAGGTCGTGGACACTGCTCGCCTGAGCCTGGACGAGATCACCGCGATCCTTGTCGAAGCGCATTCGGCCGGGCTGGACATCGCGCGTCTGCATTCCGGTGATCCGTCGATCTTCAGCGCGGTAGCCGAGCAGGCTCGTCGCCTGGACGCCGCGGGTGTCGATTTCGACATGATTCCCGGTGTTCCTGCATTTACCGCGGCCGCCGCAGCGCTGAGGCGTGAGCTGACCGTCCCAGGCGTCTCGCAGACCATTGTTCTCACCCGAGTCTCCACCTTGTCGACGGCAATGCCGGAGGGCGAGGATCTGCGGTCCCTGGGCCGCAGCGGCGCAACGATGGTGGTTCACCTCGGCGCTCATCGCATCGAACAGATCGCATCCGAGTTGGCCGACAATTACGGCGAGGACTGCCCGGTGGCGGTCGTCGCCTTCGCCTCGCGGCCCGAGGAGATCGTTGTTCGAGGCACTTTGAAGACGATCGTCGAACTTGTTCATGCAGCCGGCATCACGAAGACGGCCGTTGTGATCGTGGGCCGAGTGTTGACTGCTGAAGGATTCCCGGACAGCTATCTCTACTCGGCGGCGCGTGAGAGAAGCACACACTGACCCCGACGGGTACTCGTCGTCGCGTGCTCTTGCTCGGCGGCACGGGTGAAGGTCGAGTGATCGCTTCTCGGTTGGCCGATTCAGCCGACCTCGAAGTTGTCACATCGCTGGCCGGCCGGGTTCGTGATCCTCGATGGCCGGAGGGGGAAGTGCGCATCGGTGGGTTCGGGGGAGCCGACGGGCTCTCGGAGTGGTTGTCGGCCAACGATATTCGTGCAGTGCTGGACGCCACACATCCGTTTGCCGCTCGCATCACCAAAAATGCATTCGACGCGTGCCGCGCAAATTCCGTTCCGTACGCCATGTATCGACGCCCCCCGTGGCGCGAGCAACCCGGCGACACCTGGCTTCCGGTACGCGATCTCGATCACGCCGCAGAATTGGTGCCGACGATCGGCTCACGCGCTTTTCTGACGATCGGGAGGCAAGGAGTTTCGGCGTTCGACCGCGTGAAGAACGTCTCGTTTCTCGTGCGTTCCATCGATCCGCCTTCAGGGACATTGCCGCCTCATTCGCAATTGCTGCTCGCACGTGGCCCATTCGACGTCGAAGCGGAAGTCGATCTGATGAGAACTCACGGCGTCGACGTCGTGATCACCAAGAACAGTGGCGGCGAGCAGACGTACGCAAAGATCGCCGCCGCCAGGCAATTGTCGATCCCGGTGATCGTCGTCGAACGACCACCGATCCCGGCGACCGCTCCGGCATTCGACACCGAAGCCGGGGCGGTGGACTGGCTCACGGCTTTCGGTAGTGGAACGGCGCTGTGAGGCCGACATCGCGTTCGCTTCAGGTTCGTCTAAGGTTCCGTGACCATACTGGAGGGATGTTGGGATCTTTCGACGCCGCACTGCGGGACCGCGCATGAGAGTGTCGGTTCCCGGAATGAGCCGTCGAAAACCATCGGGAATTCACGTGCGGACGCTCCATGCGCGCGTGAAATTGCTGACTGCAGGCCTGGTGGCGATCGCGGTGATCGTGTCGGCGTCGGCGGTGTACATCGTGTTCAACGCGTATTTGCAAGGCAACGTCGATCGACAACTCGAGCGCACGAGTGACGCGATCACCGACACCGTCAATTTCGGCGGTGTCACACCGGTTCTGGGATTGACGGCCGGCGCGGATACAGCGGTCATCCAGGCGGTGGGGCTTCTCACTGCCGACGGCGCATTGGTGACGGCGACTCCCGGTCTGCCGCCGTTCAGCACCAGCGCAGACGCCATCAGGTCGATCGCAGACGGCAATTCGTCGCAGACGATCGCAACCGTCGATGCGTATCGAATTCTTGTCGAGCCCTCGGTTGCGGGCCAAACTTTGGTTGTCGCCCAATCCTTGGGGCCGACCCGTTCGGTCCTCAAGCGACTCGCAGTGGTGTTGGCGGCACTCGGGGCGGCCGGTATCGCACTCGCTTACGCGGCCGGAGATGCTGTGGCACGCACAGGATTACGGCCAATTGCGCGACTCACTGCGGCAACGCGGCGGGTTGCCGAAACGGATGATCTTGCGCCGATTCCGGTGACCGGCGACGACGAGTTGGCGTCGTTGACAGTCAGTTTCAATCGGATGCTCGGGACGTTGTCGGAATCGCGGGCGCGCCAGAGAAGTCTGATCACCGAAGCGGGCCAGGACCTTCTGGCTCCGTTGACTGCACTTCGCACCAATATCGAGTTGTTGATGTCTTTCGATACCAAGTCCGGCGCGATTTCCGAGGCAGATGCAACGCAGTTGCGTGAGGAAATCACGGACCAGATGATGGAGTTGACGCTCCTCGTCGGAGAGTTGGTGGACCGTGCGCGGGTTGACGAAAGCACGTTGGGGAGAGGAGATTCCCTCTAAATCGGACGTCTGACCAGCGCCTTTGTTGCATTCGTAATTGAAGCAATGGAAGGAGCGCTGGTAATGTGGGGCAATTGTGAAGTTTTTGGGTATAGCTGGAGTGTGGCGCGAACCGTGGGGTTTGCTGGGCGGGGGCCTTTGGAGGACGAGAGGGATTCAGTGGTCAAGCAAGCACGCGCCGAGCTGACTCGGCAGCAAATCGTTGCCGGCGCGGCCGCGCAGTTCGAGAAGACTGGTTACGGCAGCACCAGCATGGCCGACATAGTCTCGGGGGCCGGTACTACCAAGGGCGCGTTGTACTTCCATTTCGCGTCGAAGGACGAGCTCGCGCAATTCATCATTGCCGAACAGCATCGGCTCTCGATCGAATCGGTGCAGGCGATTTCCGCGACGGGCAAGGACCCGTTGGAACAGATGATCATGCTCACGCACGAAATGGCACGTCAGATTGTCGACGAGCCGATCGTTCGCGCGGGCATTCGCCTGACGCTGGAACTGAGCACGTACGAGGGGCCGGTGGAACCGTACGCCGAATGGATCTCGGCAATCACGGATCTCACCGCCAGAGCTCAGGCGGAAGGTGAAATCCGAAAATCGGTCAGCGCAGAATCGTTCGGCAGGTTCATGCCCTCGGCATTCACCGGGGTACAGCTGGTTTCGAACGTTCTCACTCGACGCTCGGACCTTCCGGATCGTGTCGACGAGATGTGGCAGATCCTGCTTCCGGGAATCGTCAGCGACGAACTTTCCGGTGACATCGAGCGCCTCGTCAAGTCGCGGTGGACTCCGGCGGCGGCGTAGCCTGCGGGACATGGCCGTCACGCGGATAGTTTCGGATCTGTCGAGTAGTTCGCTCGAGGCCGCGCAGCGCTTCTACACCGAAGTGCTGGGCCTCGAAGTTGTCATGGATCACGGGTGGATCGTGACGTTGGCTTCGCCGACGGATCCGTCCTCGCAGATCAGCGTCATGACGCACGACGCGCATGCGCCCGTCGTGCCGGACGTCTCCGTCGAGGTGGACGATCTCGATGCGGCGTACGAGGCCGCAGTGCAACGCGGCGACACGATCGTCTATCCCGTCACCGAGGAGCCGTGGGGTGTGCGCAGGTTCTTCGCTGCCGACCCCGACGGTCACGTGATCAACATCCTCAGCCACCGACGCGAGCAGTGATGGCGTCCGGCCCGGGCGGACTGACGTACCTCGAGGTGGGCGCAACGTCAGGCGTTCTCCCCGCTGGCTATCACCACGTTCACGAGAGCGCGACCGTCGGATCCGGACGTGAAGATTTCGAGGTCGCAGCTCGTACCGTCCTGGAATGGGGAATGCACCGCGGAGCCGGTCTGACCGTCCGTACGGCAGCCCCGACCGCGGTGGCAGGTCAGGATGCGACTTTCGGACTCGGCCCGGTGGCTATCCCGGTTCGGATCGTCTATGTCGTCGACGACGCCAATCGCAAGGGCTTCGCGTACGGAACCCGCGCAGGCCACCCCGAATGCGGGGAGGAATTGTTTGTCGTCCAGTTCGACGAGACCAGCCAAGCGGTTCGTATCGAGATCGTCGCATTCTCCAAGCCTGGAACGTGGTGGGTACGTCTCGGCGCTCCGATCGGACGTCGAGTTCAGGCGTTTGTGACGCGCCGCTACATCCGTGCCGTCCGCGCGAGCGTCGACCGATCGCGGGTATGACCGCGGTCGGGCGCGCTGGAAAAATGATTGGACGAGCTTCGGTTCGGGTTGATAGCTTGTGCGAGACCGTGACAACACGCCAGGAGGTGAGACCCATGAACGCTGTAACCATGTGGGTGCTCCCACTCGTGTTCACGGATCGGCGATTGACGTAGGTGTCGCCGGGAGCGCCTCGAGTAGGCATCCCGAAAGGTAACACCATGCAATCCAATTCTCAGACCATCGAATTCACTTCCGAGACGACGTTGAACGGGGTCGTCGAACGCCATTTCATTCTGGACGACATCACCGGTGTGCTCTGGTCACCCGCGTCCGGATCGGTCGAATCACCCCTTCTGCTGTCCGGGCACTCCGGCGGCATGCACAAGAAGGCACCAGGACTGGTTGCCAGCGCACTCCACAGTGTGAGCTCTCACGGGTTCACAGTCGCCGCGATCGACGCGCCCGGACACGGCGACCGGCCGCGGAACACACAGGACGAACAGTGGGTCGAGGCGATCCACCAGGCTAGGGCGGCCCACGAGCCGATCGCCCCGATCGTCGTCGAGTACAACCGATCGTTGGCGGAGCGTGCAGTGCCGGAATGGCAGGCGACCATCGACGCTCTGCAAACACTGCCCGACGTCGACGCCGACGCTCCGATCGGCTTCGGCGGCGTGTCGCTAGGGGTCGTGACCGGGCTGATGTTGGCCCCGGTCGAATCCAGGATCGCTGCCGTGAGCTTCGGGGGAGTTTTTGTGGACGACTCCCTCATCGAAGCGGCACGAAAGCTCACGGTCCCGGTCGAGTACCGGATCCCTTGGGACGACAAGGATTACGACCGCACGTCAGGGGTGGCGTTGTTCGATGCCTTCGGCTCGAAGGAGAAGACGCTGCACGCCTACTCGGGCAGGCACTATCCCGTGCCCGACTACGAGCAAGACAGTTCGGCTCGGTTCTTCGCCCGCCACCTCGGCGGGAGCGGTGGCGCTCCTGTGAGCTGACGTGAACACGTATCGGCGTCCGGCCTGTGTCGGACGCCGATGCGATTTCGATCCTTCGCTCGCCGGTAGCCGTCCAGCTTGGCCATTTTTACTGAGGCGCGCGAGGGTGCGCGCTAGCATGGCCCTCGACCGGGGGTGCTTACAGCTCGAGGTGCAGTGCCCGTGGAATAAGGGGCCAGAGTGTTCGATAGCGACGAGTGGTCCTTACGGTCCGCCGGGCGGAACGACCTTGTTCGTGATCCAGTTCGATACTTCGATCTCGTCGAGGATTGTCCGGAGAACTTCGGTGGCTAATGCTCGTGATGTGCCGAGTATCCGGTCAATACCGAACACCGAACAAGACTGGAAACTCTTCTCGCGTCCGAACTGAGGCGACGACATGTGTTTCAACCGCGCATGTCCAGCCATGCGTCGACTACCCGTCCGATACCTGACCCGGGGGCGGTATTTGAGTGGGCCGATATCGCACGGCGACTGCACCCGACTGGAACTCGTGGCGATCGACGAGTTCGAGTCGGATGCGCTCGTGCAGACCGGCGAGCAACGTCGGTCCGTGTCCGGCAAGGACCGGTTGCACAACGAACTCGTACTCGTCGATCAGTCCCAGGTCTGCCAATGCCAGGGGGAGTGTCACGCCGCCAACCCACAGGCCTTCGCCGGGCTGCTCCTTGAGTCGCTGAACTGCTGGCCCCAAGTCGCCTTGCACGAGTTCGGCATTCCAATCGACCCCGCTCAGCGTGTTCGACACGACGTACTTCTTCGCCCGGTCCATTGCCTCGGCGAACGGGATCTCCCACTCGTCCATCCAGTCAGGCCACGCGCCCGTTGCAGGCTTCCGCCACGCCGACTCCATCATCTCGTAGGTCACCCGGCCGAACAGCAAAGCATCGGCGCGTTCCATCTGAGCGGTCCAGTAGCGCATCGACTCCTCGTCGGGTGGGAGCCCCGCCTCGTGATGGCAGCAGCCGTCGAGGGTGACGTTGATCGAGTATCGAAGTGGTCTCATCTCGTTGTTCTCCCCTGATACGCGCAGAGTGACAGCACCGGACCGTACTCAGACTACTGCCGGGCCGTCGGTGTAGATCAGGTTCGGGACCTGGAGTCACGCGGGGGTCGACCGAACAGCAACCAGACGAGCGCACCGAGTACAGGCACCGCGATCACCAGTGCCGACCACCAGAATTTGCCGCCCGAGCGGTCGAAGTCGGTGCGCACGATCGCCACGAGCGCGCTAATCGTGATGAAGATCCAGGCAAGAACGAAGACGGTGAAGGTGATGTCCACCCAAAGCGGAATGGTGGGGTTGTGGATCGATTCGTTCACGCTTACAAATCCCTTTCAACCGCTGTGACTTGATTGGAACAACACGCTCCAGCGCTTGGGCTTAGTGCGAGATCGACCTTCCCTCGGTACCCCGTCGATCACGCGGACGCGAGACGTTCGGAGATCAACGCGTTGAGGGAAACCCCTTCCTCGGCGGCGGCGCGTGCCAGCTTGCGGTGCAAAGTCGGGGTGATCCGGACCTGGAACTTGCCCGAATATCCGCGCTCGCTCAGCGGTTCGGGGATCCGCTCACCTGTCTCTGCCATGTCCGCGAGCGTCTCGGCCACCGCTGTACGGATGCCGTCGAGGGCGGCTGCTTGAGTATCCGCGAGCCACGACAGGCCAGGGAACTCCGTGCAGGTTCCCAGGAACTCTCCGTCGGGTTCGTACCACTCGACTCGGTATGTGTAGTGCTCCACTGCGGGGATCACCGCGATTCTCCTTCCATGCGTTCGATTGCTGCCAGAACTTGCCCTACCTGGTACTGCTTGGCCTTACCGCCCGAACCCTTTTGAATGTTGATGCGTGGTCCCGGCCACGGCGTCTGGAACTTGGCGTGAGACCCGGCGTTCTGCCTGGCCTGACCGAAGACATCGATGCAGAGTGCGAACAGTTCGTCGTAGGTGACGTTCTGCGGCGCGGTCCGCATTTGCGCGAGCAGCTTGTCTCTCTTCCCCATGCAATATTGATACTGCATCTAGTATCACCGTGGGTCAGCGGAGTGCGCAAGGTGTAAGTGCCCACACCGTGCAATTCTCTCTCCCGAGGCGGAGTCGGGAGCTGTTCACGCTTCCAGACCACTTTCGACGACTGTGCCTTGATGAAACAACACGCTCCATCGATTCTCGGTGAACCGCCAGATGGATGATCGCTCGGTAACCCGATGCGCCTGCGCCAGCCGGTACGTCACCAGATACGTGTCAGGCGCGATCCTGCTCAGCGCTGGCCGGTCAACCGTCCACCCGAGTTCGGCGGCGTCGTTCACCTCGCCGCGGAGTCGCCGGCTCGCGACTACCGATTGCACGTAATCGCGGGTGTATCGCGCACCCGAGGCTCCGATCTCCCGGAACTCCGGGTCGACGACCGAATCGAACTCGTCTCGTGACATCGCTACTCGAGTTCGGTGAAACAGAGGTTCGAACTCCATCAACTCGTCGAGGATCGGGCGAAACTCGTACGGGGTCGTCACGACTGCTCCGAGAACTGCGCCCTCATCTCGATACCTATCTCCGCGTGTCGCAGGAGGAAGGCCTTCTCGTCATACCCCTTGCGCCGCAACCAGAGAGTGACCTCGCTGTTGCATTTGCTTGCATTGCACGAGCGGCACGCCGGTGCGATGTTGTCGAGCGTGTAGCGCCCACCGCGGGAGATCGCCAGCACACAGTCACGCTGCGGCGACTCGTCCGGCTCGCCGCAGTACGCGCAGCCACCCCAGGCCGCTTTGAGCGCGGACCACTGCTCCACGGACAAGTCGTGCTCCACCAGATCCATTCGGCGTTTGCGTTTGCGCGCGTATCTGGCTTTCCGGGTCCGGTTGACGGGCATGACGCCATGCTATCGCCGAGTGGTGGTTACTCCGGGTACCGCCGCGGGGTGAACACTTGACGGCCCGAACCGGTTTCGACGACCGTCGTCATCGACGAGCCGACGATCAGCAGCGTCCGCATGTCGATCTCGGAAGGCTCGAGCTCGCCGAGGGTTACGACGCGAACTGATTCCTCGGCGCCGGCAACATCGCGCCCGATGACAACAGGAGTCTCAGGGGAGCGGTGCTCGAGCACGAGGTCTTTCATGGCTTGGACCTGCCACGTCCGGGACTTCGACGCCGGGTTGTAGACCGCAAATGCCATGTCTGCGGCTGCAACTGCCGAGATACGGCGCGCGACGACATCCCACGGCTTGAGGCGATCAGACAACGAGAGCACCGCATAGTCGTGCCCGAGGGGAGCGCCGACGCGACTGGCGACAGCGTTTGCCGCCGTCATACCGGGAAGGATGCGGACCGGGACCCCGCGCCACTGATCTTCGGCGGCAACTTCGAGAACTGCTGCAGCCATGGCGAATACGCCGGGATCTCCCGACGAGACGACAGCTACACGGGCGCCGTTCTTCGCCAGGTCCAACGCCATCGCGGCGCGTTCGGCTTCGACGCGGTTGTCGCTGGAATGGCGCCGCTGGCCCGGACGCGTCGGCACGCGATCGACGTAAGGGCCGTAGCCGACGAGGTCGGTGGCCAACGAAAGCTCATGCGCCACTTCGGGTGTGGTCCAGGCGGTGTCGCCCGGCCCGAGTCCGACCACGACCACCTCGCCGCGGGACTCGGTTGCGGGTCGAGGGTTGTTCGACGGGCTCGGAACGATGGCGATCGAGAAGTACGGAACTCCGTCCGGGTCGACCTCGGCAGCGGATTCGACGCGTTGACGTGTGGTGCTCGCGCGCTCGACGTAGTGCGCTTCATCCAAGCGGCCGGAATCCTCGAGCGATTGCAGGACAGGCGGGAACGTGCGTCCGAGCTTGAGGATGGCAGCGGCGTCGGTTTCCTTGAGCCGCCTGGTCAGCTCGGCCTGCGGCAATGTTCCGGGCAGGATCGTCAGGATTTCTTCACCCTCGACCAGCGGCTTTCCGAGTGCAGCAGATGCCGCGCTGACGGAGGTGACACCGGGAATCACCTCGGCGTCGAAGCGATCGGCCAGCCTCTTGTGCATGTGCATGTAGGAGCTGTAGAAGAGCGGATCGCCGGCCGCGAGCAGGGCAACTGTTCGACCGGCCGCGAGGTGAACTGCCAACCGTTCGGCAGCCGCTTCGTAGAACTCGTCCATCGCGCCCTGGTATCCGCCGGGATGATCAACGGTCTCGGTGGTCACGGGGTAGACGAGGTGTTCTTCGATCTGTCCTTCGCGCATGTACGGCGCTGCAACTCCGCGGGAGATGCTCTTGCCGTGCCTCGCGGAGTGGAACGCAACCACATCGGCCTCGCCGATGACGCGAGCGGCTTTGACGGTCACCAATTCGGGATCGCCGGGGCCGATACCGACACCCCAGAGCTTGCCTGCACTCATTCGACTTCGCTCGCAATCGCATTGACGACGGCGGCGGTGATCGCGCTGCCGCCGCGTCGGCCGCGGAGCACGAGATGATCGATCCCGCTGGCGTGTTCGATGAGGGCTTCCTTCGACTCGGCAGCACCGATGAAGCCGACCGGACCTCCGACGATGGCGGCCGGACGGGGCGCGCCGGCTTCGATGAGGTTCAGGAGATGAAACAGTGCGGTGGGTGCGTTTCCGATCGCGACAACAGCGCCCTCGAGCTTGGCTCCCCACAGTTCGAGAGCAGCTGCCGAACGAGTGTTGTCGATGGTCGACGCCAGCACGGGAACCCGCGGATCTCCGAGGGTGCAGATGACGTCGTTGCCGGCGGGCAGACGCTTGCGCGTGATGCCGGCAGCCACCATCTGGGCGTCGCAGAAGATCGGCGCGCCGTCGCGCAGAGCTGCGCGCGCAGCCGAGACGACACCGGGTGTGAAGGCGACGTCGTCGACGAGATCGACCTGGCCACTTGCATGAATCATGCGCACTACAGCTTGCGAGACATCCGCCGGGAAACGGCTCAGGTCGGCTTCGGCCCGAATGGTGGCAAAGGACTGGCGATAGATTTCCGCGCCGTCACGGATGTACTCGATCATGTGCCACACGATAGAGGCATCACCGATCGGCCGGATTCACCCGGTAACCGTCACCCGTCGCAATCACATCCGCTACGTCCCCGCGGGGACGTCCGCAGCTGCGGTCGCACCCGGCCCAGTGCTGGCGCCCGACGACGGGCAGTTCTGCCTGCTCTACCGCGGTGATGGCGTCGGTGCGCACATCGGCGAGCGACTTCTCGCATCCCGGGCTTCCGGTGCAGGCGGTGACGTCGAGCCACGGTGAGTTCTCGTCGAAGATCAGCCCCATCGGCGCCAACACCCGGACTACCTGCTCGGCAGCCCATTCGTCGAGGTCGAAGATATGCACCGATCGCCACGGCGTCACGACGACGGGCTTGTCGACGGCGGCCAGGAACTCGGCCAGCCGAGCGTCGAGCAGCCCGAATCGCAAGCCTCCGCCCAGGGCTACGGTCCCGTCGCGCTGCTCGAGCCAGCCGATGGTGGGCCGTGCATCCGGCGTGAGGTCCGCGGCACCGGTGGACTCGGCGCTCAGACCCAGCTGCTCGAGGGTGCGTTCGATTCCGTCCGGAACCTCGGCCAGGCGCCAGTGCTTGTCGCGGACGTAGAGGAAGGATCGAGCCGCCTCGAGGAGCAATTCGATGGCGTCGTCCGCCTGGACGCGGTGAGTGGTGTGGTGACCGGCGAGCACCAGTGAATGCTCGGTGGCGCTGCGCGCATGGAGCCCGAAATCGCCCCGTAGCCCGGTGATGTCTCCGCGCCCGTCGTCGAGGGTGAACAGGGTTCGCCCTGGCAGATCCGCCAATGCTTGATCCGCTTGGATCGCCGAATCGAGACGGTGGACCAGTTCACGAATGTCGGCTACGCCCCCGATACGGCCGGACAGTGGGGACGCGAGGATGTTGCGCACTCGCTCGTGCGTCGCGGACGGCAGCAGGCCGGCCGACGCGATTCGCGCTGCGAAAGCTTCGGGATCCGAGACCGAGCGCAGTTGGACGTTGCCCCTCGAGGTGAGTTCCATCTGCCCGTTGCCGAGATCGCGCGCTGCGTCGGCGAGCGTCTGCAATTGGACCGGGGTGAGGAGTCCGCCGGGTAGGCGCACGCGTGCCAGTGCGCCGTCGGCGGCGTGGTGAACTTGCAGTGCACCCGGGCACGCGTCTGGCTGTGAACGGTCCGTGGGCATGGCTCCAGGGTACGACCTGTCATGAGTGCCTTCTGCGGACCGGTAGCATCACCACCACCAGTGACGGCAGTTGAGGAAACCGGTGAAAGTCCGGTGCGGTCGCGCCACTGTGAGTGTTGCTCGAGCGGGACGTGTTTCCGCTCGGAAACACGAGTCAGACCCTCAACCGCCGTCGATGACAGATCTGTGCCACGGGGCGCGAAACCCCAGGAAGGCTTCACCCGTGATTCTTCTGCTCTCCACGTCCGATACCGATCTGCTGAGCGCCCGCGCCAGCCAGGAAGCCGGCGACGGCGTCTCCTATCGCTGGGCCAACCCCTCACGCTTGCTGGTCTCGGAGGACTTGCCGCCCTTGCTCGACGGCGTCGACCTCGTGATCGTTCGTATCCTCGGCAGCCGTCGCAGCTGGGAAGACGGCTTGGAGATGGTCCTCGCCTCCGGACTCCCCGTAGTCGTTCTCGGCGGCGAGCACGCGCCGGATGCCGACCTCATGGAGTGCTCGACGGTCTCCGCCGGTGTTGCTGCCGAGGCGCACAACTACCTGGCTGAGGGTGGCACACAGAATCTGGCACAGCTGCACCACTTCCTCTCCGACACCGTCCTGCTCACCGGCCACGGTTTCGAGCCGCCGGCTCACCTGCCTTCCTGGGGCATCGCTGATTTCGCGCCCGATCTCGACTCGGCGAGCGGTCCGGTCATCGCAGTTCTGTACTACCGCGCCCAGCATTTGGCCGGAAACACCCGGTATATCCAGGCGTTGTGCGACGCGGTCGCCGAGGCCGGTGGCACCGCGCTGCCGATCTACTGCGCATCTCTGCGAACCGCAGAAGCCGAACTTCTGAGCACGCTCCGCCGCGCCGACGCCATGGTCGTGACGGTTCTTGCTGCCGGCGGCACCAAGCCCGCCACCGCGTCCGCTGGTGGGGACGACGAAGCCTGGGATGTCGCCGCACTCGCTGCACTCGACGTCCCGATCCTGCAGGGGCTGTGCCTGACCAGTAGCCGCGCCACCTGGGACGAGAACGACGACGGCCTGTCGCCTCTCGACGTCGCGACGCAGGTGGCGGTGCCGGAGTTCGACGGGCGCATCATCACGGTCCCGTTCTCCTTCAAGGAAATCGACTCCGACGGACTGTCCACGTACGTCCCCGATGTCGAGCGCGCTGCCCGTGTCGCCGGCATCGCTGTCCGTCACGGCAAGCTTCGCCACATTCCGACCACCCAGCGTCGCGTTGCTCTGATGCTCTCGGCGTACCCGACCAAGCACGCCCGTATCGGCAATGCCGTCGGCCTCGACACTCCGGCGAGCGCAATCGATCTGCTCACCGAAATGCGTTCTGCCGGTTACGACCTCGGTCCGGTCGACGGTCCTGACGCAGTTCCCGGCCTGGCGGCCAAGGACGGCGACGCGCTGATCCACGCCCTGATCGCGGCCGGCGGCCAGGATCCCGACTGGCTCACTGCCGAGCAGCTCGAGGGCAATCCGATCCGCATCTCGGCAGCGAAGTACCGCGAATGGTTCGCCACTCTGCCCGAGGAACTGCGCAGCGGTGTCGAGGAACACTGGGGTGCAGCGCCCGGCGAGTTGTACGTCGATCGCTCGCAGGATCCGGACGGCGAAATCGTCATCGCGGCACTGCGATTCAACAACATCGTGCTCATGGTCCAGCCGCCGCGGGGATTCGGTGAAAAGCCTGTCGCGATCTACCACGACCCGGATCTGCCGCCGAGCCACCACTACCTCGCGGCCTACCGCTGGATCGCTGCCACCCCGGACAACGGCGGATTCGGCGCCGACGCCGTTGTGCACCTCGGCAAGCACGGCAACCTCGAATGGTTGCCGGGCAAGACACTCGGCATGTCCAGCAACTGCGGCACCGACGCAGCGCTCGGCGACCTGCCGCTGATCTACCCGTTCCTGGTCAACGATCCGGGCGAGGGAACACAGGCCAAGCGTCGTGCTCACGCGACGCTCGTCGATCATCTGATCCCGCCGATGGCCCGTGCCGAAAGCTACGGCGACATCTCCCGCCTCGAGCAACTGCTCGACGAGCACTCCAACATTTCCGCACTCGATCCGTCCAAGCTCCCGGCTATTCGCCAGCAGATCTGGACACTGATGCGTGCCGCCAAGATGGACCACGACCTCGGCCTCGCCGAGCGGCCTGAAGAAGACGTGTTCGACGACATGCTCCTGCACGTCGACGGTTGGCTGTGCGAGATCAAGGACGTCCAGATCCGCGACGGTCTGCACATTCTCGGCCGTGCACCCCAGGGCGACGCCGAAATCGAACTGGTCCTCGCCATGCTGCGTGCCCGTCAGATGTGGGGCGGCGAACAGAGCGTCCCCGGTTTGCGTGAAGCACTCGGGCTCAGCGAAGACGGCGACGAGTCGCGCAGCCGTGTCGACGACGTCGAGGAAAAGGCGCACGCTCTGGTTCGCGGCATGTACGACGCCGATTGGAACCCCGCTGCGGCAGAACAACTCAGCGACGACGAGACCGTCGTGAAGATCCTGCAGTTCGCGGCCACCGAAGTGGTTCCGCGTCTGCGGCAGACGGACAACGAGATCAAGCAGGTCCTGCACGCGCTCGACGGCGGATTCATCGCCGCGGGTCCGAGCGGTTCGCCGCTGCGCGGCCTGATCAACGTTCTTCCCACTGGTCGTAACTTCTACTCCGTCGACCCCAAGGCAGTTCCTTCACGTCTGGCGTGGGAGACCGGTCAGGCGATGGCCGAGTCGCTCGCCGCTCGCTATCTCGCCGATCACGGCGAATACCCGCGCTCGGTGGGTCTGTCGGTGTGGGGAACCGCCGCCATGCGTACCTCCGGCGACGACATCGCCGAAGTGTTCGCGCTCCTCGGTGTTCGCCCCGTCTGGGACGAAGCAAGCCGACGCGTCGTCAACCTCGAAGTCATCGATCTCGAAGAACTCGGCCGCCCGCGCATCGACGTCACCGTCCGCATCTCCGGATTCTTCCGTGATGCGTTCCCGCACGTGCTCGCACTGCTCGACGACGCCGTTCAGCTGGTCGCGGCACTGGACGAGACGGACGAGCAGAACTACGTGCGCGCCCACGCACAGGCCGACCTTGCCGAGCACGGCGACGCCAGGCGTGCGACCACCCGTATCTTCGGTTCGAAGCCCGGAACCTACGGCGCCGGACTGCTGCAACTCATCGACTCCAAGACCTGGCGCGGTGACGACGACCTCGCCGAGGTGTACACCAACTGGGGCGGCTTCGCGTACGGCCGTGGGCTCGACGGAATCCCGGCAGCCGACGACATGCGCAGTGCTTACCGTCGAATCAACGTGGCGGCCAAGAACACCGACACACGTGAGCACGACATCGCCGATTCGGACGACTACTTCCAGTACCACGGCGGCATGGTTGCCACCGTGCGCGCGCTGACCGGAAAGTCGCCCGAGGCATACATCGGCGACAGCACTAGGCCGGAATCGGTTCGCACACGCACACTTTCGGAAGAGACCGCACGTGTCTTCCGGGCGCGCGTGGTCAATCCCCGCTGGCTCGACGCGATGCGCCGTCATGGGTACAAGGGTGCCTTCGAGATGGCAGCCACGGTCGACTACCTCTTCGGGTACGACGCCACCACCAACGTGGTCGCGGACTGGATGTACGAAAAGCTCGCCGAGACCTACGTTCTGGACGAGCAGAACCAGAAGTTCATGACGCAATCCAATCCGTGGGCACTACACGGAATCGCCGAGCGGCTCCTCGAAGCCGCCGAGCGCAACATGTGGGAGCACCCCGAGCAGAAGACACTCGACGGCTTGCGTCAGGTGTACCTCGAAACCGAAGGCGAACTCGAGGGGGAGTAAACCTCGAGAATCATCAGCAGGTCCGGGCGCTGAAGTGTTTCAGCGTCCGGACTTGATGATCTGAGCGATGTTCCGCTCCGCCAGAGCAGTGATGGTCAGTGACGGATTGACGGTGCCGGTGCTGCCCGGAATGGCAGCGCCGTCCATCACGTACAGGCCGTCGTAGCCCTTGACTCGCCCGTAGCCGTCGGTTGCCTTGCCGAGAACCGCACCGCCGAGGGGATGCGCGGTGAACGAGGAATTGACGTCTTTCGCGAACGGCAAGGCGGACGGCAGCGTGGTGCCGGCGAAGGCCATCTTGTTCTGGACGGCGCGCAGGGCCTCGACGGTGGCGTCGTTGCCGTTCTTCGGCCAGTTCAGCACCACCCGATCGTTGCCCCCGTCGTAGGCGAAGTCGGCGCGCTGCGAATCGAGGGTCATACCCAAGGTTCCGAGCATGCCGATGTTGACGGGTAGGCCGGGGACGTACCAGTTTTCCAGGGAGAGTGGCATTCCCGACTCGTCGACGATCCGTGATGCCGACGGTGCGGCTTGCGCAGTGCCGTCACTGAAGCCGAACGAGCGCACCATCCCGGCGTCGCCGTTCGTTCCCCAGCCCTTACCGACGTGTTCGTTGAGGTTCGGCAGCGCGCCCGTCGCCTGGGCGCGTACCAGCAGTTCGGAGGTGCCGATCGAGCCGGCGCCGAGGAACAGACGGTCACAGGTAAGAGTCTTCCGGGCCAGAACGCCACCCGTCGGATCCGTCGATTCGACGTCGACGACGTAGCGTCCATCACGTTCGCGACCGATCGCGAGCACCTGATGTCCGTAACAGACGGTGGCTCGTCCGGTGGCTTCGGCGGCGGGAATGTAGTTCTGTGTGAGGTCGAACTTCGCGCCGTTGGAGTTACCCATGTTGCTGTCACCGACAGTGGCCGAGGCTCGGGTTCGGCCGTCGAGTTCTGAGCGCACCACGTCCCAGTTCCAGATCCCGTCGATCCGCTGCGGATCGAATCCGGCACGACGAGCGTCCTGATCCCAACGACGCGAGTGACCGAAATTCGGGGTTTGGTAAATGTCTTCGGGCAACGGGCTCAGACGCAGCATCTGGCGCACCTTGGGGTACCAGGTGGACGCCATCTCGTCGTAGTCGAGGGAGTTGCCGAAGACTGCGTCGAAGAATCGGCGCTCGGGCGCGATCATCACGCCGGTGAAGATGATGGAACCACCGCCGACTGCAGCGCCGCGCCAGACCGAGATGTGTTCGTAGTCGGTGGCATCGAGGACGCCGCTGAAGTAGTCGCACACCACCGGGAGTCCGGTGAGGTTGGTGAACGATGTGCGCCGGAAAACTCCGCGGCCGTCGGCCAGCATGTCGGAGGTGTGAATCTCCCGCTGCGGATCATGCGGCCATCGGAGTCCGCGTTCGAGGATGGTGACCTGGGTGCCGCTCTGCGCCAACCGGAGAGCGGTCGCGCTGGCGCCGAAACCTGACCCGATGACGATGGCTTCGGAATGTTCCGGGGGAGTGGGCGAGGGTACGAACAACTCGGGGACGAGTGCGCGGTAGTGATCGGCACCCATCGGTAGCGCACGCAGAGGCGCGGGGGCGGCGTGGCTGATCGAGGTCGACATGAGCGGTGTCGCGGCTGCAACTGCTGCCCCCACTCCGGCCGCTTTGAAAAAGTCACGACGCTGCATGTCACGACGCTGCATGTGTTTGTTCGACTCCCCAGTTCGACGATTTGCCTCAGAATAACGCGAGATGGAGTTTGGGGACGAAACGGCATGTTGAATGCGCACAGAAACCGGATAAAACGTGCATAAGTGGCATGTTTCAGCCGATTGCGGAAGGTCGCCGGATAGTCGCCGAGGCTCATCGGTGTCCAGTGAGAGGTTCCCGCCCCTATCCTCGAGGAGTGAACTCCGACTTCAAGCGCGTCTCCGAGGCCAAGTACGTCCTACTCACTACCTTCCGCAAGGACGGAACGCCGGTGGCGACGCCGCTCTGGGCCGCGCCGGACGGCGACAAGCTCCTGATGTGGACCGTCACCGATTCCTACAAGGTCAAGCGCATCAAGCGAAACCCCTCGGTCACAGTCGCCGCGTGTGACGCGCGGGGAAATCCGAAGGGTGAACCGGTTGCCGCCGTCGCCGAGATCCTCGACGCGCCGGGCACCGATCATGCTCGCGACGCGATCGCGCGTCGCTACGGAATCCTTGGCTGGATCACCATGAAAGGCAGTCTCCTGCGCCGCGGCAAGACCGGAACGATCGGACTTGCCATCACTGCAGCTTGACCGCGTCAGTTGCCGAGCAGATCGTCCAACGCTGAATCGAACCGCGGATAGGTGAAGGGGAAGCCGTTGTCCGTCAGCACTTTCGACACGGCGTGACGACCCGTCAGGCCCAAGGCAGCGTCGCTGCGCAGCAGGAACGCGCCGAATCTGACCATGACAGCGGGCGTCGGCGGCGCAGGTGGCCGGTGAAGGTGCTTGCGCAGCCCGGCCATCAGTTCTGAATTGCGGACGGGATCCGGGGCAGTCGCGATGACCACCCCCGAGGCAGCCGAATCGGGTTCGAGGGCCCAACGAACGATCGACAGCCAGTCGTCGATGTGAATCCAACTTGTCCATTGTCGACCTGACGCAACGCGTCCGCCCAGACCGAGACGTACGAGCAACAGGAGTCGCTCGAGCGCCGGTGTGCCCTTCTCCAACACGACGCTGGTTCGCAGGATCACTACTCGTGACGTGTTTGCTCCCTCGACCGCTGCCTCCCAGTCCTTTGCGACGTCGGTCATCTGAGGTGGTCCGTCAGCGAGTGGGGAAGCCTCGTCGAGTCGGGTCTCTCCGGCGTCGCCGTAGATTGCGAGCGTGCTCGCCTGGATCCACACCGGAACAGGGTGCGCCAGTAGTTTCGACGCTTCGACCAGTGCGCGGGTCGGATCGACTCGGGAACTGGTGAGCAGTGCGATGTTTGCCGGGGTGGGTCGGCGATCGACCAACTCGCCGGCGAGGTTGATCACCGCGGCGCCGTCGAGTTCTCCTGCCCAGTCGCCTACCGTGACACCGTCCCACTGAACCTGCCTGTGCCTGCCGGGTTTCGGTGACCGAGTCAGGACCACGACGTCATACCCGCGGTCGGCGAGATCGTCGCTGATTCGGCGGCCGAGAGCGCCGGTGCCGCCGGCGATCACGACCTTCGTCATCACTGCGCCTGGCTGACCGAGGACATGTGGAAGTCGGGAATCCGCATGGGCGGCATGGCCGTGCGGGTGAACCAGTCTTTCCACTCGCGGGGAAGCGTGATCTCGGTGCGTCCAGCCTCGGTGACCCGCCGCAGGAGATCGAGCGGGCTCTCGTTGAAACGGAAGTTGTTGACGGCGCCGACGATCTTGCCGTCCTCGATCAAATACACCCCGTCACGGGTGAGTCCGGTCAACAGCAGCGTCGTCGGATCCACCTCACGGATGTACCAGAGGGTTGTGAGCAGTAGCCCCTTCTCGGTACCTGCGATCATGTCCTCGATCGAGGTGTCGTCACCACCGGTCAGGATGAGATTGTCGCCGGGAACTGCGACAGGTCGACCGAATTCTCGTGCAGCGTGGCGCGGGTACGCCAGTGCATTGACGACGCCGTCTCGGACCCAGTCGACGGGTTCGATCTCCATACCGTTGTCGAACAGTGAGACGGATTCACTCGACGACGTCGTGATCACGAACGGCGCGGACTGCAAGCCCTCGGCGCCGGGGTCGGAGGTGAGTGTCAGTGGCAATCCGAGCTTCTCGCCGATCCGGGTACCACCGGTGGTGGAAAGTGCGGTGTGGCCCTCTTCGGCGCCGCGACCCTCCATGGTCCACATCAGATAGATCATCAGGTCCGCGACAGCCGAAGGCGGAAGAATCGTCTCGTAGCGGCCGGCGGGCAGACTGACCGAATTTTCCGCCCAATCGAGTCGAGTGGTCAACTGCGACAAAAGGTTCGGCACTGAAATGTCAGTGAAATCGACAGTTCCGGATCCGACCCAGGCGCTGGCGTCGCCGCGCTTGCCGTTGATCTCCACGGAGCCGGTGGCCTGAGCCGTTCTACGTCGCACGCCCGTCGAAGTTCCGAGCCAGGTGGTGTGCAACTGGTGGTGAGCGAAGCCGAACAACTGGTCATCACCGTCGAAGGCCGTGGACAGGTCGGCAGCCAACTGCGCAAAGACACCGATGTCGGTCAGGGCGGCCGGCAGGTCCCAGTCGGTCTCTGCCACCGACTGCGTGATCAGGTCGGACGCGTCGTCAGCCGGAGTGGCTGTGCGCGCAGCCTGTTCGCTTGCCTGTACGAGTGCGGAAATCTGCTCCGGATCGACACTGCTGGAACTGACAGTGCCCACCTTCGCGATGTCACCCTCGCGCACGATCGAGATCACCGTCCACGTCCGGGACAGCGAAACTCCGTTGGTGGTCATCGAATTGTTGGCCCACCGCAGCGACGCCTCACTCGCATCGGTCACGATCACCAACGATTCGTCTACCGTCCTCGCGGCCAATGCACGCTCGACGACCTGCTGCGGATCGATCACTGCTGAGCCTCCGAACGAGTATTGAGGATGTTGACTCCGCGGAACAGAGCGGACGGGCAGCCGTGGCTGACCGCCGCAACCTGACCGGGTTGCGCCTTGCCGCAGTTGAATGCGCCCTGCAGGCGCCAGGTCGACTCACCGCCAACGGCTTCCATCGAGCCCCAGAAATCCGTCGTCGTCGCCTGATACGCCACGTCACGCACCTGACCGTCGAGCTTTCCGTCACGGATCTTGAAGAACCGCTGACCGGTGAACTGGAAGTTGTAGCGCTGCATGTCGATCGACCAGGACTTGTCACCGACGACGTAGATGCCGTTCTCGACTCGCGAGATCAGGTCTGTGGTCGAGGTGTCCGTAGAAGGGTCGGGGGAGAGCGAGACGTTGGCCATTCGCTGGATGGGAACGTGATGTGCGGAGTCGGCGTACGAGCAACCGTTGGAACGCGTCAGCCCCAGCCTCGGCGCGAACACGCGGTCTAGTTGATACCCGACCAGTGTTCCCTCTGCCACCAGATCCCACCGTTGAGAGGCGACGCCGTCGTCGTCGAATCCGACGCTGGCCAGGCCGTGCTCTTCGTTACGATCGGCGGTCACGTGCATGAGTGGCGTTCCGTATTTCAGCGTTCCCAGCTTGTCCGGCGTCGCGAACGACGTACCGGCGTAGGCCGCTTCGTAGCCGATCGCGCGGTCGTATTCGGTGGCGTGTCCGATGGATTCGTGGATCGTGAGCCACAGATTGGTCGGATCGATCACGAGGTCGGTCGGACCCGCTTCGACGGTCGGTGCCTTCGTCTTCTCTGCCAGCCACTCCGGGATCTGCGCGAGCTCATCGCCCCAGTTCCACGTGCTCTGCGCCCCGAGGTACTCCCATCCGCGACCTACCGGCGGCGCCAAGGTGCGCATCGATTCGAAGCTGCCGGCCGACTTGTCGACGGCGGTCGCCTCGAATTCGGGGTGCAGACGCACCCGTTGCTGGGTGATCGACGAACCGGCCAGATCCGCGTAGAAAGTTTGCTCCTTGACCTGGAGGACACTCGCCGTGACGTGATCCACGCCGTCAGCGGCTTGAAGCCGTCCGGAGTAGTCGACCAGCAGCGCTACCTTGTCGGCCGTCGGTGTCGCGAAGGGATCTTCGAGGTACGGGGACACCCACGTCGCGTCGGCGTAGACGGGCTCGTCGGCGAGGGTGACCGGATCCCGATTGAGCGAGCGTAATGCCTTCGCAACCTCGACCGCTTGGCGTGCCAGCGCAGCCGCGACGTCAGGGGATACCTCGGCGTGCGAGGCGAATCCCCACGTGCCGTCGACGATCACACGGACGGCGACCCCGATCTCGTCTCCGTCGGACACCGCCTGAACTACGCCGTCGCGCAAGCGGATCGACTGTGTGAGCACGCGGTGGACACGAACATCGGCGTGCTGAGCGCCGGCTGTTCTCGCTGCCGACAGCGCCGCATCAGCGACAGCTCGCAGCGGGAGGGCGAGGAAATCTGCATCGACATCTCGGGTGACGGTCACGCACACGACGCTAGCCGACGACCGCCGATCTCAACCGAACTGCTGCCATCCGAGGCGAATCACCATGGCGATCACGACCACCAACAGCGTGATCCGGACGAATCCGGATCCCTTGCTCAGCGCCATCCGCGAACCGATGACCGCGCCGAGAACATTGCACACCGCCATCGCCAAACCCAAACTCCACCAGACATGCCCGGTGACGGCGAAGTAGGCGAGCGCGCCGAAATTGGAACCGAGATTGATCACCTTCGCCATGGCCGCGCTCCGAACGAATTCGGTTCCGAGGAAGGTGGCGAAGCTGATGATGAGGAAAGTGCCGGTACCGGGTCCGAGCAGACCGTCGTAAAGCCCGATGAGTCCGGCGGAGAGCAGCAGGACGAGGACGGTCTTGCGCTGCGTCGGACGATGAGTGGCGATCGTGGTGCCCAGCGTCGGCCGCATTGTCACGAAGACGGCGACAGCGACGAGTACGACCATCACGATCGGAATGAAGTACTTCTTGTCGATCAGTGAAACGGCCGCCGCCCCGCACGCGGACGTCACCGCAGCCAAGGCGGCTGCCGGCGCCATCTGCCGCCATTCCATCGGGATTCGACGCGAGAACGTGTACACCGCAGCACTCGTCCCGGTGAATGCCGTCAGTTTGTTGGTGGCCAGTGCGGCCTGCGGGGTCAATTGCGGGGCGACCAGAAAGAGCGCGGGCAACAGAATCAATCCGCCGCCGCCGACGACGGCGTCCACCCAACCCGCCGCCGTTGCTGCCGTCATCAGCAGTCCCCAATCAGCAATATCCACGGCGGTGACTCTTTCACAGCTGTGACACTCTTGAGCACATGCGGAGGTTCAGCCTGTGGCTGCGAGGAAAGCCGATGATCGCGGACAGCGCGCTCGCGCTCGTGTTCTTCGCGCTCGAGGTAGTCACGTTCGTCAGTTCGCCGCGTGAGGAGCGGTGGCCTCAGCTCGTCGTCGGATTTCTGATCTGCCTTCCCGTCGTGTGGCGTCGCAAATATCCACGTGTGTCCGCTGCGTCCATATTGTCGATGTCGTACTTCGCGACCCTGATGATGTGGGCGACCGGGGATCCGGCTGCGGAACATCCAGGCCTGCTGGCGCTCGGAGTTTCGCTCTACACACTCGTTGCGTACGTCGATCGGCGTACCGGGGCGATATTCGCGTGCTTCCTTGCCCTGGACATGACTTTCTCGTTGCTCGTCATCCGCCAAGACGTGATCCTGACGATCATCATCGCGACGCTGCTCTATGCGCTGGCCTGGATCACCGCCGAGTTCTTGAGCGCGCGACGTGCCTACGACGAGGAAGTGGCCGCCAGACTCGAAGTGGCCGAATACGAACGAGACCGCCGCGCCGAGGATGCGGTGGCGACGGAAAGAACCCGGATCGCCCGCGAACTCCACGACGTCGTTGCCCACGCGGTCAGCGTGATGATCGTTCAAGCGGACGGCGCCTCGTACGCCGTCGATTCCAATCCGGCGTTGGCGAAGAAGGCGCTCGGCAACATCTCCAGCACCGGACGTGACGCGCTTGCCGAGCTTCGCCGGACCGTCTCGCTTCTGCGCACCGAGGTCAGTAGCGATTTGATGCCGCAACACGGAACGGCCGGCATCGCCAAGGTCGTCGAGATGATGCGGGCTGCCGGTCTCGGCGTGCGCCTCGAGCTGACCGGCGAGCTCGACGACGTCAGTCCATCGGTCAGCCTGGGCATTCATCGCCTCGTTCAGGAATCACTGACCAATGTCCTCCGCCACGCCGGCGCGAACCCGAAGGCCCGAGTCGCCGTGCGCCGCACCGAGACCGCGGTACTGCTCGAGGTCGTCGACAACGGAACGTCGAGCTCGACCTTCGCTCACGGTTCGGGCAACGGACTGGTCGGCATGCGTGAGCGGGTGGCGGTACTGCACGGGACACTCGAGACGGGACGACGCCCCGACGGCAGTTGGCGTGTGTACGCAGAGTTGCCGCTCGAGATCCACGATTGATACCGGCTCGCCGCAATCGCATTGGCACCGACGTCTCAGGCCCGATAGGTTTACGCCGTGCCCATCACCGTGCTGCTAGTCGACGACCAGGAACTCATGCGGATGGGCCTGAACATGGTGCTCGAAGCACATGAGGACATCTCGGTCATCGGTGAGGCCGGTGACGGAGCCGCGGCGGTCGCAGCGGCGGTAGCGCTGAAGCCTGACGTCGTGTTGATGGATGTGCGGATGCCGATTGTCGACGGTGTGAAAGCGACGGAGCAGATTCTTGCCTCCGGGATCGAATCCAGGGTCCTGGTCATGACGACGTTCGACCTGGACGAACACGCGCTCGGCGCCCTGCGTGCCGGAGCGAGTGGGTTTCTACTCAAAGACACCCCGCCCGAGGACCTCGTGTCGGCTATCCGCAGCGTGGCGGCCGGTGATGCGGTTGTTTCCCCGAAGGTGACACGTCGTCTGCTGTCGAGGTTCATCGTGGACGGTCCGGCGCCGCGACGCGATCCGGTGGTTCTCGACGTCCTGACCGAACGCGAACGCGAAGTCCTCGGGCACGTGGCCACGGGACTGTCGAACATCGAGATCGCACAGCAGCTGTACCTGTCCGAATCGACGATCAAGTCGCACGTCGGACGCATTCTGACCAAACTCGATCTGCGTGATCGTGTGCAGGCGGTGGTGCTGGCCTACGAGACCGGACTGGTAACTCCGGGCGCGTAGGCCAGCCGCCTGTCATGCAGCGAGCGTTTCGCTCTGCTCAGGCATCAAAAGCGCCCACTGTTGGCAGCACGATGCAGGTCTTCCCGTCTGCGTAATCGACATTGCCGAACAGAGCGGCAAACACCTTGCCGTCGCCGGTGTCGACAACCTTCGAGAGCAAAGGCGTATCGAGTACGGGCAACTTCTCGTCCAACGGGACGATGCCACCCTTGAAGGTGCCGACGTTGATCCAGGCAACACTCAACCCTGAGGTCTTGGGTATGCCGACGTAACCCGGGATTGCCTGGAACCGGAGATGGTCGGCCTCGACCCACGGCGGCAACGGGAAGTTCGGACCGGCCTGTGCGGAGCTGAGGGTGACGGTGACAGGTTCACCGGCCACGCCACACCCGACCGTCGGTGCGGGGTACATGAACGACTGCGGCTTGGTGACGCCGATGTCCGGGAGATCGAGGGCGGTCGTGATCTGATCAGCTCCTGCCGTGCCGATCAACTGCTGAACAGCAGCAGAGGCTTCGGGGGAGATGGCTGCGGCCTGCGCGATCAGCGCGGCAATTCCTTCGGGTACTACCGGTTCTGCGGCCGCGGTTCCCGCGCTGATCATCGTGCTGCCGGCGGTGAGTGCCACGACGGCGGCAGTGCCGGCGATGGCAGCGGGAATGCGTCGGGCGAGTGTCTTGCCGGGGAGTCGGCTCATGTCGGGCTCCTTCATTTCATGAGGCCGGGAAATGCGGCCCGAAGTGACTTGACCACGCGCATAGTCTCAACGTCAACTTGAGGTTTAGAATCGTTAGCGGAGCGTTAGTTAACGCCAGGCAAGTCGCACGTGCGCGAGAGAAGGCCCGTGTGACTCACGGCACTCGCCTGTTTTGCACCTCTGCGTCGTTGTCGGGAGAAAATCCGGCCCCTCGAGCGTTGAACGGATAGACCGTCTGAAAGGGGACGTCATGATCGCCGCCGTATTCCTCCTCTACGTGATCGTCGAGATCGCCGCATTGGTCATCGTGGGCAACGCCATCGGTGTCGCCTGGACAGTGCTGCTGTTTCTCGCCGGTTCGCTTGTCGGATTGATCCTCATGCGTTCACAGTGGCGACGAGTCATGGACGGATTCCGCAAGGCAACGAGGGGTGAGGGATCGCCGTCACTGGCGGTCGCCGACGGCGCCTTGGTCGCGGCGGGCTCCGCGTTGATGTTCGTACCCGGACTCGTGACTTCCGTTCTGGGCCTTCTGCTTCTGATTCCGCCGACCCGGTGGGCGCTCCGCCCGCTTGCGGTGCTCCTGGCAGGCAAGCGCGCAGCAGCATTTGCCGCCGGTGGTGACGCCTTCGCCGGAACCGTCGGCTACGCGGCGCGCATGCGCGGAAACGGCGAGGTGATCGACGGCGAGATCATCGTCGAGACACCCGAAACCACCGAGTACGTAGCAAGCAACGGCAAGGAACTGGTCCTCGAGGGTGAGATTCTGGACACGGATACACCCACCCGTTCGCGGGGGCCGCAGTACTAACAGGCAGACTGGGTGCTCGTGACTACTCGTCTGCTGGTCAACGGCCGGATCTACAGTTCATTTGCACCTGACGCGACCTCGATCGCCATCACCGACGGCACCGTCGTGTGGGTCGGCGACGAGCGCGCCGGACGGGCGTTGCACCCCGCCGCGGAGATCGAAGACCTGGGCGGTGCGTTTGTCACTCCCGGGTTCGTCGACACCCACGTCCACATCACTGCATTGGGACTCAATCTCGTCGGTCTCGATCTCGTGGGCGCGAACTCACTGGACGAATGCCTCTCGCGAGTACGAACATTCGCAGCGGCAAACCCCGAAACTGCCCATCCCGACGCAGTCATCTGGGGACACGGTTGGGACGACACCGAGTGGGCAGATCAGACGCCGCCCTCGACCGCGGATCTCGACGCGGCTGCCCCTGGCCGCAAGGTGTATCTCTCGCGGATCGACGTTCACTCGGCCGCGTGCTCGAGCGCATTGCGCGACGGGATCTCCGGCCTCGCCGACACTGCCGGATACTCGGCCGACGGCCCGCTGACCTTCGACGCACACCACCTGGCGCGCAATGCGGCTCGGAACCTGCTGACCGAATCTCAGCGCGCGTCTGCTCGTACCGCGGCGCTCGATCTGTGCGCCTCCCGCGGGATCGTCGCAGTGCACGAGTGCGGGGGACCGGACATCTCGGGACTGACCGATTTCCAGGAACTACTGGCCCACGACCACGGAGTGGAGGTTCGGGGCTACTGGGGTGAGCGCGTCGACACCGAAGAGGATGCTCGTGCACTCCTCGACAAAACCGGAGCAGACGGACTCGGCGGGGATCTCTTCATCGACGGTTCGCTCGGTTCGCATACCGCGTGGCTGCTCGAACCCTATGCAGACCAACCTGATTCGACGGGCAACGCCTATCTCGACGTCGACGCGATCGCCGCACACATCCGGGCCTGCACCCTCGCGGGTGTCCAGGCCGGCTTCCATGCGATCGGTGACGGTGCCGTCTCGTCGGCAGCGGCCGCGTTCCGCAAGGTCGCCGACGAACTGGGTGGCCCCAAGGTCGCCGCGTTGGGTCACCGCCTCGAGCACGCGGAAATGATGTCGATGGCCGACGCGGAAACCTTCGCGGCCTTGGGCGTCATCGCGAGCGTCCAACCGGTGTTCGACGCACTGTGGGGCGGTACCGACGGTCTGTACGCCACGCGCCTGGGAGTCGACCGCGCAGCAGCGTTGAATCCGTTTGCACCTGCTGCCGGTAAGGGTGTCTCGCTCGCATTCAGCTCCGATGCCCCGGTCACCCCCATCGAGCCGTGGGCGATGCTGCGCGCCGCTGTCCAGCACCGCACCGACGGAAGTGGAATCTCACCGCGTGCGGCCTTCTCCGCCGCAACGCGCGGCGCCTGGCGCGCGGGCGGAGTGCGGGACGGCGCCGCGGGAACGCTCAATCCGGGTGCACCCGCCTCCTACGTGTTGTGGGCGGCAGGCGAACTCGAAGTCAGTGCACCGGCCGATTCGGTTCAGCGATGGTCTACCGATCCGCGCTCGCGAGTACCCGCTCTGCCCAGGCTGGCGGAAGATGCGCCGATTCCGGTCTGCATCAAGTCGGTGCATCGCGGACGCGTCGTCTACCAGCGCGGCTCGACGAGTGAGTGAGGCCGGCGCAGAGGCGCCCAGCAGCGATCGCTCCCGCGTGAACGCTGTGCTCACCGGTTCGGCATGGCTACGTTCGCTGTACGCAGCCGCAGGCGGATTCTTGATCTTCGCCGGGTTCCCACCTCGTCCGCTGTGGTTTCTGGCGCCAGTCGGGATCGCTCTTCTGACGTGCGTGTTGACGAACTTCGGTCGAGGCGGATTGCGTCTTCGTGCCGGCTTCGGTTACGGGTACCTGGCCGGTCTCGGATTCCTGGTGCCGTTGCTTCCGTGGATCGGTGTGTTCGTGGGCGCGGTCCCGTGGATCGCGTTGGCCGCGGTGGAGTCGTTGTTCATCGGACTGTTCGGGTTGCTGGCGGTACTGGTGGCGAGGTTGCCTTGGGCACCTTTGTGGATTGCCGCGACCTGGACGCTTACCGAGTGGCTTCGTTCCAGCGTCCCTTTCGGCGGATTTCCTTGGGGCAGGCTCGCATTCGGTCAATCCGAAGGGTGGCTCCTCCCACTCGCGAGTATCGGCGGTGCGCCGCTGCTCAGCTTCGCGGTGGCCCTGACCGGTACCGGCTTGGCAGCAGTCGTCGTCGTTGTCGCGGCAAAACGATGGGACCGAGGATTCTTCGGAGCCGTTGCCGCCGCCATCGTGCCCGTGATCGTTGCTCTCGTGGTGTCGCCGTTTCTTGCCACCATGGATTCCGGCGACCGAACGATCACCGTCGCCGCGATCCAGGGCAGCGTTCCGCGGTTGGGCTTGGACTTCAACTCGCAACGCAAGCAGGTCCTCGACAACCACGTCACCGAAACTGTGAAACTGGCAGCCGAGGTGGACGCGGGCCGCGTCGATCAGCCTGACGTCGTGATCTGGCCGGAGAATGCCTCTGACATCGACCCACTTCGAAACGCCGATGCCGCGGCCGACATCACCCGAGCCTCCGAAGCGATCGGAGCCCCGATTCTTGTCGGCACCGTACTCGTGAATGCCGATCGTACGACCACCAATTCAGTGATCGTGTGGGACGGCGCCAATGGTCCTCAGGAACAGCACGACAAGAAGATCATCCAGCCGTTCGGTGAATACCTGCCATACCGAAGCTTCTTCCGGAACTTCTCCTCGTACGCCGATCGTGCGGGCAATTTCGTGCCCGGCGAGGGCAACGGCGTTGTCCACGCAGCGGGTGTACCGATCGGCGTCGCGACTTGTTACGAGGTTGCGTTCGACCGGGCGTTCCAGGAATCGGTGCGCAATGGTGCGCAGCTGCTGGCAGTACCGACCAACAACGCCACCTTCGGGGACACCGAGATGACGTATCAGCAGCTGGCAATGTCCCGTGTGCGGGCAGTCGAGCACGGCCGTGCCGTCGTTGTGGCCGCAACCAGTGGTGTCAGCGCCATCATCGCTCCCGACGGGGCAGTGACTTCGCAGACCGACCTGTTCGTGCCGGCGGCACTTGTGGCCAAGGTGCCGCTCTCGACCAGCTCCACCCTCGCTACCCGAGTAGGTCCGGCGCCGGAGATCGTGCTCAGCATCATCGCGGTCGGTGCGATTGCCATGGCGCTGGTAGCCCGGCGCCGAGATCGGGCCGAGCAATCACCAGAGGAGGCTGCGGCAATCTGACCCGAGCAACGGATATCGGGCTGCCGATGTTCCGAGGGGCGCCTACGCGGGTACTCGCTGTGCCACCCGTTCCTGCGTAAAGGCGGCCTCCTGTGACCGAGCCAGACAAGACCGAGCCAGACAAGGCCCAGCCTGAGAAGACCGAGCCCCAGACTGCAGTTCGCAAGACCAGTGTCGTCGACGCGGTGCTGCAGTCACCGCTCGCGGGGCTGTCACCGTGGATCCTGCTGTCCTTGCTCTCCGGGCCGGGAAGGTTCGAGGAATCCGCGGCCGCCGCGCTCGGGTTGTCGCTGCTGATCTTGGCGGCCAGTCACCGGCGCGGCGGCACGGTGAAGCTGTTGGAGGTCTTCGACGTCGTGTTCTTCGGCGTTCTGGCGGCCATCGGCCTCCTCGCGTCGGCGAACACGATTCGGTGGTTCGAACTCTGGGGAGGCGAACTGACCAACATCGCGCTGGTGGTCTTTGCCTTCGGATCGATCCTGCTCCGCAATCCTTTCACTTTGCAGTACGCGAAAGAGTCGACGCCTGAAGAGTATTGGACGACGCCACTGTTTCTGCGCATCAACTACGTCATCACCGCAGTGTGGGCGCTCGCCTTCACATGGTCGGCCGCAGTGGGCTTGTTCGGAGACGCACTGCTGCACGACGGAGACAACTTCTGGACCGGATGGATTCTGCAGTTGCTCGGAACCTTCTTCGCGATCTCCTTCACCGAGTGGTACCCCGAGTATGCGCCGAACAAGGCCGCTCAGGCTCAGGGCCTCGAAACCGAACCACCGCAGTCGATTTTCAGGCTGTTCGACTTTTTGCCGGTGTTCGTAGCCGTGACCGGCATCGCGGGGTTGGTGACCGACTCCGTTTCCGTGACCGCAGGCGTCACGTTGATTCTGGTCGGCGTGTTCGGACATCTGGCGATGCGACGGTTCACCGTCGACTAGGAGCTCTCGGTGATCTTGCGCCGACGGGAACTTGGTGCACGATCGTCTCGATGACCGGCAGGTGCCGGCTGATGCACGGAATTTGTCCGTTTCTGCGATAGTCAGTGCACCTGCCGTGCAATGGAAACGAGGGAAATTGAGCGTTATTTCGAGTACTGCACACAAGCACGAGCCCATACACGGACGACGTCCACCAGCGGATCACCGCTTCCTCGGACTCGACACACGCGTCTTCCCACACGCCCTCGCGATCTTGGGGGTGTGGATGCTCTGGACCGTGATCGTGCCCGCCATCGATTCCGCTGTCTCCTCCGAAGATCCAACCGGCGCCGGAGACCGAATGGCCGTGACCGAAACGGTCTCCTTCGCCGCACCTGCGGGCTGGAATGTCGAGAGTGGTTTCCGAACCGACCAACATGGCGCGTCCGATTCGCTCCCACGTGTGACGTTGACCGGCGGCACCGTCACCGTGAGCGTCGACGCCGACACATTCAGTGGAACTGCCGACGAGCTCCTCTCCCAAACAGATGCCGTGAGTCTTGCGACGAACGGCAGTTCCGTGCTTGCGGTCTCCGGTACACGCCAGCCGATCAGCACCGACGGGGGTCTGAGCGGCGTCCAGGTCAGCTTTGACACTCCGCGGTCCGCCGGATCGGTGACCACATTCGTCGCCGACGGCGAGGGGATTCGGGTACAGGTAGTCGGCCCACCCGATCAGATCGCCGCCCGCGGTCGAGAAATCACCGACATGATCGCCTCCATCGGCACACATGAGGGAGACACCAAGTGAGCAGCGATCTCCTCGAAACCCGCTCCCGCGCATTCGATACGACGGCCTGGGGCGAGAAATTTCACTTCTTCCAACCACGCAACGTCGTGTTCTGGATATACCTGTGGATGTGCGGATTCGGCCTCGTCAAAGGCTGGCAGATGTTCGCCCCCTTCGCCGGATACTTCGGGCGCGCACTCCTCGTTGCCGGCATCGTCGGCATCATCAGTGCCGCGGTCTGGACATGGTGGTTCCGGCACATCGACCGCTACGAACGCCAACCCGTAGGACTAGTGGTCACCGGCTTCATCTGGGGCGCCACCGCAGCAACGTTCACTATCGCAGTACCCGCGAACGGAGCAGTCGGCTCGCTCTACACGAAGATTTTCGGGCAGGTATGGGCTCAGGACTGGCATGCGGGCCTCTCTGCACCGTTCGTGGAGGAAACCGCCAAAGGCATCGGCATCGTCGTCCTCCTCGCGCTTGCACCGCGACTGGTGCGCACCGCAACCGACGGCCTGCTCCTCGGCGCTTTCATCGGCTTGGGATTTCAGACCAGCGAAGACTTTCTGTACTCGATTGCCGGCGCGACGCAGGGCTTCGGCGCCCACCAAACCGACGGCCTGATCGGTTCCATCGCCACCCGCACCTACTCCGACATCGTCTCTCATCCCCTCTTTACAGCCCTTTTCTGCGCCGGCGTGATCTATCTGATCGGCACCCCGGCCCAGCCCCGGCGGATCGGACGCGGATTGGCGTTGATCGTGGCACCCATCCTGATCCACGGCGTGTGGGATTCGATGCTCGCGATCGCCGGCGGCAGCAGTTCGCTCGTGTTCGTCATCATGATCGGCGACATCGTCTTCGCTTTCACTGCCTTGTGGATCGCGTTCGTCTGGGCGCACCCACGTGAGTCCCACTTCGTCCGTGACATTCTCGCCCCGGAAATCGAGTCCGGCGTCCTGACCGACGCCGAGGTGACAGCCGCCGGCGGATGGCGACAACAACGCACTTACGCGAAAGCCGCACCCACTCGCACCGAACGTCGCCAACGACGACATATCGTTCGTGCCGCGCTGGATCTGTGCAGCGACCTTGCTGTCAGCAAGGGCGACGACAGCTCCCAGGTCGTCGAATCACGCAACGAAATCACCCGCCTCCGCCAAGGAACCGCGGCACAGAGCATCGCTCGGTGACCGCGAAGTAGCGGAAGTACCGTTCAGCACCGTAAGTCATTTACCCACACCCCAGTCGGCGTGAGTGGGGTACCGAAGTTTGGTGTGTCGCGGGGTGGGGGATACAGCTCACACTGGTGCACGAAGCAGTGCCGATGGTTCTCCAGCGCGAATCGCGAATCCGCGCACTGTCGGCTCGCGAGTGCGCCTGGATGCTGAATGACGTTGTCCTGAAGTGCCTTTGAGGACCGCGAAGCATCCTGAAGTTGCCACGTCGAAGAAGGGCCGAAGTATGACGTCG
Organism: Rhodococcus sp. ARP2; assembly: GCF_001029585.1. Lineage (NCBI taxonomy): Bacteria > Bacillati > Actinomycetota > Actinomycetes > Mycobacteriales > Nocardiaceae > Rhodococcus > Rhodococcus sp. ARP2. The sequence continues at coordinate 145,050 of NZ_LEKE01000011.1, forward strand.
ACTTGTGAACGATCACTCCCCGTAGAACGAGAAAGACCGCCCGGTGTAGAACCGGACGGTCTTGATCGAAGTGCTAGTTCATGCGCCGCGACGCTTGGCCTTCAGCAAATCGAGACGCTCTTTGAGGAGCTCTTCGAGTTCCTCGACCGAGCGACGCTCGAGCAGCATGTCCCAGTGGGTGCGGGGAGGCTTGACCTTCTTGGCTTCGGGGGCAGTTCCCTCCATGAGGGCGCCTTCGAGGCCGTTGCGGCACAACCAGGTGCCGGGGATCTCGGCTTCGTCCGCGAACGGGATGTCGAAGATCTCGCCGTTCTCGCACTTGTACTTGGCCATACGACGGGGCGCGAGGTCATGGTCACGGTCGGTCTCGTAGCTCACAGCTCCGAGACGGCTACCTCGAAGTACGCGATCTGCCATGGTGGTGTCCTCTCTTCGTTCGTCACCGCTGGTGGGCGCCCTGACTTGGGGAGTAGACGCTCACACTCATCTACAACGCCACGAGCACCCGATTGGTTCCCGTGTGGCGAGAAGACGCAACCTCTCCATCTTACCGGGTACCGCGCGCGTTCAGCGAAGGCGTCCGAATCTCGAGTACAGTGTCGACTCATGGCTGAGAGCACACGCGTCGGATCACCGCAGACTGCGCGTTCCGGAAACCCGTGTGTGTGGTGCGGCCGCGAGGTCGCGGTGACGGGAGTGGGTCGTCGTCGCCGGTACTGCAGCCAGTCTTGTCGCCAGCGCGCGTACGAGCAGCGCAATGCCGTCAAGGGCACGACGATCCCGGCTGACGCCGTCATCTTGACCGCCGTCGAGGCCGTCGAACTGGTGGATCGGATGTTCGAGGTTCGCTGCGCCGCCGAAGATGTGGCGACTGCTGTTGCCGAGGGAGCCGAAAGTTCGGAACTCGCACAGTTGTGTGAACGGTTGACCGAACTTGCCCGTGAAGCCGAACGTTTCCGGTGAAGCAGGTGTGGGCAACCGGTTTCTAGCCTTGCGTTGAGCACCGCAGCACTGCGGTGCGCCTGACGCCTGACGACGACAAATTCTGATCCTGAGTTCGGACCTTCGGGGAGGTTCGGACTTCGAAGCGACCCTTCGTCGAGGTCGATGACCTTCGGCTGCGCTCTCGCAGGATCGCCACATGGTTTCCACTCGATATCGAGGCGGTGCGATGTTTCTCTTCAATCCCCGAGCCACAGTTCCCGGCGCTGATCGTCACAACGCTGTGTGGGGGTGGTCGTGATGGATACCGACAAGAGGATCGATCCGCTGACCGGATCGCGAAGCCTGCCGGCAGGGGCGTTTCCCCTGTCAGCGGTGCAGCGCAGTATGTGGTTTGCGCAGCAACTTCACCCGACGGTGCCGTATTTCATTGCGCAGTACATCGAGTTCCACGGCGACCTGGACATGCAACTGCTCAGCCGCGCTGCAGTGGAGGCCGCCCACGAGTTCGAGTCGCCATTTCTGCGGTTGATGTACCCCGATGGTGAGCCGTGCCAGATCGTGGACTTCACGATCGATCCGGGTATCGACTACTTCGACTTCCGCGAGCGTGAGAACCCTCGGCAGGCTGCGTCGGAGTGGATGGACAACGATTACGCGACGACGCTCGACTTGACGCGTGATCGTCTCGTCGAGATGACAATTCTCCAAACTGGCGATCGAGACTACTTGTGGTACACCAGGATTCACCACGTTGCTCTCGACGGATACAGCGGAATGACGATAGTGAATCGCATTGCCGCGATCTACACCGCAGCAGTCGAGGGCCGGGAGCCTGCGGTAAACAAGGCGCTCGACGTCACGACGCTGTCCGAACTCGATCAGAAGTACCGCGAATCGAGTCGGTTCGAGGCCGACCGCGAATACTGGGCCCGGCGAGTGTCCGGCGTCGAGCACGGTTCTACGTTGGCGACGCGTGAGGGACCTCCGACTGCGCGTAGCGAACTCGTCAGTGCCGCGATGTCGGCGAACAGCCTTGCTGCCTTGGACGAGTGGAATTCGCGTTCCGGTGCCACTGCGGCGGCGGTGCTGATTTCGGCACTGGCGTGCTATTTGTCTCGCAACACCGGCTACGACGACGTTCTGATAAATCTGCCGGTCTCGGCGAGGACCACGGCACCGCTGCAACGCTCCGGCGGAATGCTGGTCAACGTCGCGCCCCTTCACATCCACGTCGACCCCGACGAAAGCGTGGACGATCTGGTCGGGCGGGTCCAACTCGAACTCCTCGGCGCGCTTCGTCATCAGCGATGCAGTCTCGAAGACATCAGGCGCGATGCGGGCTTGGCGGTCGGCGATGCACGACTGTCCGGTCCGATGATGAATGTGATGCTCTTCCGGCAGGAGATAACACTGGGATCACTGACCGGCGAGTTTCACATCGTCACGTCGGGGCCCGTCGAGGATCTCCTGGTCAACGTGTACCAGAGTGGCGACCCAGCTCAGACGTTGATCGACTTTCGTGGCAACCCCAATCGCTACGGTCACGACGAACTGGTTGAACACCACCGGGCGTTCACCGAGTTGGTCGCAGAACTGACAGCAGCACCGGCCGGTACGCCGATGAACCGGATTCATCCGGCAAGCGCCGAGGCCGGGGCACGCAGTGCGCAGCGGAGGGAAACCGAAAGGTTCTGGGCTGGATATCTGGGGGACTCCGACGAGGGTTCGGCGCTGGGGCTCGAGCGAATCGACGCAGAATCGGAGCCGACCACTACGAATCGGCTCAGCTTCCCGCTCGATCCCGCGGTCGCCGAACTTGCACGTACGGAAGATGTCTCACTCTTTGCCGTTGTCCACGCGGCATTTGCGGCATTGTTGTCGAGATCGACCGAGCGCCGTGACGTGTTGATCGGAACGAGGACCGAGTGGGGGACTTCGCCGCTGCGCTGCGAGGTCGATCCGGCGGCGCCGTTCGACGAGTTCGTGAGTTTTCTTGCTCGAGAACGCGACACGTTGTTGGTTCGATCGGCGGCAGGTATCCCCGAGCTGCCCGAGTTGCACGTCCATCTCAACGACGGCTCGCAGGAGACCACGATTGCCGGCCTCGATGTGGCGATCGACGTCCACGCGGATACCGGCGCCCTCGAGGTGGCGTACTCCACGCAGCACTACGCCGAATCCACGGTCCAAGCCTTCCTCTCGCGACTGGTGCGGATCCTTGCGGGCGCAGCGGCAGCCCCGCGAACGTCGGTCGGAGATCTCGATCTTCTCGACGAGTTCGAGCGTGAGTTCCTTATGCCGGCACGGGGAGCGACCGCGTCCGCGCCGTTGACCCTGCCCGATATCCTCCGGCGGGCCGCGGCTGTGAACCCCGATGCCCCGGCGCTCGTTTTCGGTGATCGTGAGGTGAGCTACCGGGAACTCGACGCCGAGTCGAACACACTCGCCCGCGAACTGATCAACAGGGGAGTCGGCCCAGGCACCTACGTCGCCCTTGCACTGTCAAGGTCGATCGAATCGGTGACCGCGACGTGGGCAGTGGCCAAGACCGGCGGCGCCTTCCTTCCGATCGATCCGCACTACCCCGAGGATCGTATTCGGCACATGCTCACCGATTCGGGAGCTGTTGTCGGAATCAGCGTGGGGGAGCACCATGCCGGGCTCGCCGATTCGGTGGACTGGCTGCTTCTGGACGAATTCCGCACCGAAGAACCGAACGCGTACCGCTCGGACCCACCGCTCGACGATGGCGAACGTCGCTCACGCGTTCGCTACGACGACCCGGCTTACCTGATCTACACCTCGGGATCTACCGGCGTCCCCAAAGGCGTCGTGGTCAGTCACCGCGGGCTGAGCAGCTTCGCCGACGAAGAACGAATCAGGTTCGGAGTCGAACCAGGCGACCGCACCCTGCATTTCTCGTCGCCGAGCTTCGACGCTTCGGTACTCGAACTTCTCCTTGCCTTCGGCGGCGCGGCGACGATGGTGATAGCGCCGCCCACCGTGTACGGCGGCGACGAACTGGCCCAGGTGATGCGCGTCGGCCGGGTGACACACGCTTTCGTCACCCCGGCCGCGCTGGCAACTGTTGATCCCGCCGGCCTACCGGATCTACGAGTGGTCGTGACCGGCGGCGACGCCTGCTCGCCCGCGCTGGTAGATCAGTGGTCACACGGACGCTCGATGTTCAACGCGTACGGACCGACCGAAACCACCGTCGTCGCCACCCTGACCGGACCGCTGAGCAGCGATGTTCCCGTCACGATCGGAAAGCCGATGCGCGGCGCCGCGGCCGTCCTCCTGGATTCGCGGCTTCAACCGGTGCCGATCGGTGTCGCCGGCGAACTCTATGTGAGCGGTATCGGTTTGGCGCGTGGATACCACGCGCGAGCCACGATCACGGCCGAACGATTCGTCGCCGACCCCAACGGCGTTGCGGGAGAGCGCATATACCGCACGGGTGACCTCGCGCGGTGGAACGGCGCGGGTGAGCTGGAGTACCTCGGACGGAGCGACTTCCAGATCAAGATCCGCGGTTTCCGCGTCGAACTCGGCGAGATCGACGACGTACTGCGCCGCCATCCGAGCGTCGCGCAGGCCGTCACCGCCGGAGTTTCGGGCCCGAGTGGGGAAACACTGTTGGCGGCGTACGTCACGGCGGCTGAGGGCACGCACATCGACAACTCCGAATTGATCGCCCACGCCGGATCCTCGTTGGCAGCGCACATGGTTCCGTCGCGGATCGTCGTACTCGATTCCATTCCACTGACTCCCGCCGGAAAGATCGACAGGAAAGCATTACCGGACATCGATTCGGCGGGCGGCACGGCCGAATACCGTGCCCCCGAGACCTCGACCGAGAAGCGAATTTCTGCGGTGTTCTGCGATCTGCTCGGCATCACCAGGGCGGGAGCAGACGACAGTTTCTTCGACCTCGGCGGTGACTCGCTGATCGCGACCCGAGTCGTGTCGAGGGTCAACGGAGCACTCGGGACGACGCTGAGCGTTCTCGACCTCTTCGAGGCGCCGACCGTCTCCGCTCTGGCTGCTCGCGCAGACCTCGCGGACTCGCGGAACACGCGCGCCCCAGCACTGACGCGTATCGATCGCCCTGACCGGATACCGGTATCTCTGGCTCAGCAACGTATGTGGCTGACCAATCAACTCGATCCGAGTTCGCCGGCGTACAACATTCCGATCGCGGTTTCGATGACCGGCGATCTCGACGTCGACGCACTGTTCACCGCACTGCGGGACGTGATCGTTCGGCACGAGGTCTTGCGGACCGTTTTCCCCGAGAGCGCCCGTGGTCCGGTCCAGCACGTTCTCGGTGTGGACGAGATGTTCGATCATCTCGAGGTGGAAACGGTGCCTGCCGCAGCGGCCGCAGCGCGGGCGAGCGAACTGGCACGAACGGGATTCGACGTCAGCGAATCGGTGCCGATCCGCGCCACTCTGCTCGAGGTGAACGAACGCGAGCACACGCTGGTCCTCGTCGTTCACCACATTGCAGCGGACGGCCTGTCGATGGCGCCGCTGGCTCGTGACGTGATGGTCGCTTACGCGTCGAGGGCGAGCGGGCGTGTACCGGCGTGGTTGCCGCTCGAAGTGCAGTACGGCGATTTCAGCGAATGGCAACGAGGAGCGCTCGGCGAAGCATCCGACCCGGATTCAATTCTCGCCGAGCAGTTGCGGTTCTGGTCGCACACGCTCGCCGAACGCGGTGAGCTCGCGGAACTGCCGATGGATCACCCGCGGCCTGCAGGTGTCTCGCTGCGCGGTGGAGATCTCGATTTCCGGATCGACTCCGCGACGTACCGCCGGGTCGGCGAGATCGCGGCGCGATGCGACGTCAGCGTGTTCATGGTGATCCACGCCGCGCTGGCCGTCCTGCTCAGTCGAGAATGTGGAGCGAACGACATCACGATCGGCACCCCGGTGGCCGGGCGTAGCGAGCGCGCCCTCGACGACGTCGTCGGAATGTTCGTCAACACGGTGGTGCTGAGGACGGTTCTCGACGGGGGACTCACCTTCGGTGAAGTTCTCACCCGCGTCCGGGACGTCGACGTGGCGGCCTTGCAGCACACCGAAGTGCCGTACGACGTACTCGTCGAATCCCTCGCAGAGCGCCAGGCACCGCTGTTCCAGGTCATGTTGGTGATGCAAGGCGCTGCTCCCGCCGAGGTCACCTTACCCGAGCTCGACGTCACTGTTGACGAACTGTCCACGGGTGCAGCGAAGTTCGATCTTCAGGTCATTCTCACCGACCGCGGCGACCATCTCGACGGCCAGTTGAACTATGCCAGCCAACTTTTCGACTCGGACACCATGTCGGGCCTCGCTGATCGCTTCACGATGCTCCTCGACGCGGTAGCGGCCGACCCCGAATCAATCGTCGGCGACGTCGATCTCACAGCTGTGGGCGAGGCGGAACTGGTCCTCGAGCGCTGGAATGCCACCGAACACGCCGTACCGATCACCACCCTCTCCGACCTGGTGGCGGAGCAGGCAGCCCGGACGCCCGAGGGGGCCGCGCTCATCTACGGCGAGCGGACACTGACGTATGCGGAGTTCGACGCGAGGGTCAGTGAACTTGCCAGAACCCTCATCGCCCACGGTGTCGGCCCGGACATGCGCGTCGCGGTGTCGATTCGCCGGTCACCCGAACTACTCGTCGCGGTCCACGCCGTGATCCGTGCCGGCGCGGCGTATGTCCCGGTGGACCCCGACCATCCGGCCGAACGTATCGCGTACGTCTTCGACATCGCCGCACCGATCTGTGTGCTGAGCCGGCCCCAGGACCACGGCGCACTTCCCGCGCGAGTCCCGATCGTCGACGTCGATCTCGATCGTCCCGTGTCCACGACGGTGCCGATCACCGACGCTGATCGGATCCGACCCCTCCTCCCGGACAATGCTGCATACGTGATCTTCACGTCCGGATCGACCGGTCGGCCGAAAGGCGTTGCAGTATCACACCGTTCGATCGTCAATCGCCTTCTGTGGATGCAAGACGCGTACCCACTTCACGCGTCGGACGTGGTGCTGCACAAGACTCCGGTGACCTTCGACGTCTCGGTGTGGGAACTGTTCTGGCCCCTGCAGACTGGTGCGCAGTTGGTGATCGCGGAACCGGAGGGGCACCGTGATCCCGGGTACCTGTCGGCGTTGATGGCCGAAAAAGGCGTCACGACGGCGCACTTCGTTCCGTCGATGCTCGCGGAATTCGTCGCGGTCGCGACTGCCGGGCAGTGCGCAAGCCTGCGTCAGGTGTTCTGCAGCGGTGAAGCTCTCGCTCCCACCACCGCGGAGGCGTTCACCCGTCTGAGTTCTGCAGGATTGTTCAACCTGTACGGACCCACGGAGGCTGCCGTCGACGTGAGCGCCGCCGAATTCACCCCAGACATGACCGTCACCGTTCCCATCGGTGCGCCTGTGTGGAACACCCAGCTCTATGTCCTCGACGGGCGGCTGCATCCCGTTCCGGTCGGCGTTCACGGCGAGCTGTACCTGGCGGGAGTGCAACTGGCGCGTGGATACCTCGGGCGCAGCGATCTCACCGCCGACAGATTCGTGGCCGATCCGTACAGCCCGGCTGGCACCCGGATGTACCGAACCGGTGATGTCGTCCGGTGGCGCGCCGACGGGCTGCTCGACTACGTCGGTCGACGCGATTTCCAGGTCAAGATCCGCGGCCAGCGCATCGAACTCGCCGAGGTCGAAGCAGCGTTGCTCAGGCTGCCCGGTGTCACGCAAGCTGCTGCTCTCGTCCATCACGACGACGTGGTCGGTGACAGCTTGGTCGGCTACGTCATCGCCGAGACCGGCACCTCGATCGACACGGACGGCATGCGCGCCGAGTTGAGAGGTCTCCTTCCCGCCTACATGGTTCCCGCAGTGGTCATCGCCCTCGACGTGTTTCCGCTCGGCTCGACCGGCAAGCTCGATCGGAAAGCTCTGCCCGCGCCCAGCTTCGACAGCTCGCAGACGTATCTGGCGCCGAGAACACCGCTCGAAGCACAGTTGGCGGCGATCTTCGAGGAGCTTCTGGAATCCGGGGCAGTCGGTGTTCACGACAACTTCTTCGAGATCGGCGGAAACAGTCTCGTCGCTGCCCGAGCCGTGGCGCGCGTGAACGATTCACTCTCGTTGAACCTGTCGATCAGAGAGTTGTTCGACGCGCCGACCGTTGCGCAGTTGGCGGTCGAGTGCGCCACGGCGCGAGGGGGAGCAGCCGTTCTTCCGCTCGAGGCGTTGCCGCGGCCGCAGTCGATTCCGCTGTCGCTGGCCCAGAAGCGCATGTGGTTCGTCAATCAATTCGACGTCACCTCCGCGGCGTACAACGTGGCCATAGCGATCAGGCTGAGAGGCCGGTTGGACGTTGCGGCCTTGGAAGGCGCGATCACCGATGTGCTCGATCGCCACGAATCGCTGCGCACGCTGTTTCCCATGATCGAGGGAGCGCCGGCGCAGGTAATCGTGGAACCCGGTGAAGCGTTGGGGTCGCTACCGATTGTCGGCGCGAGCACCGAAGCGGTACTCGGGGAGATCGAACGCGTCACCTCGAGGGGCTTCGACGTGACGCAGGCTCCACCGATCAGGGCGGAACTGATCGAGGTCGACGCAGAAGATCACGTCCTGGCTGTGGTCGTCCATCACATCTGCGCCGACGGATTCTCGATGGCACCGTTGGCGTTCGACGTGATGAGCGCGTACTCGGCACGGCATCGAGGTGAGGCACCCGACTGGTCTCCTCTCCCGGTCCAGTACGCGGACTTCGCGATCTGGCAGGAAAGGGCTCTCGGACGGATAGACGAAGCGGAGAGCACCCTCGCCGGCCAGCTCGAGTACTGGACACGTCAGCTGGCAAGTGTGCCCGAGCTTCTCGCGCTCCCCGCAGATCGCCCGCGGCCGCGCGTACAGGATCTCTCGGGCGGCGTCGTTCGATTCGACATCGATGCCGGCATTCATCGTCGTCTGAGCGAAACCGCGATCGAACACCGAAGCAGTATGTTCATGGCGACACACGCCGCGTACGCGGTGCTCGTGGCCAGATTGTCCGGCATGGAAGACATCACGATCGGCTCACCGATCGCCGGACGCGGAAATGCCCTCCTGGATCCGATGGTCGGTATGTTCGTCGGAACCTTGGTGCTGCGCGCCGATGTCGACCCCGCAGCCTCGTTCACCGATCTGTTGGCCAGAGTTCGCAGCACCGACCTCGACGCCTTCGCTCACGCAGACGTCCCCTTCGAGCGCGTCGTCGATGCGCTCGCTCCGGAGCGGTCGACTTCGCATTCACCGTTGTTCCAGGTGATGCTGGAGTTCAAGAACACCAGTCGACCAGCAGTTCGTCTGACGGACCTCGAGGTCGAGGTCCTCGAACTCGAATCCGCCGTCTCGAATTTCGATCTGCAACTCACGCTTGCCGAGACATTCGACGACGACGGCCGGCCGGCGGGAATCGAGGCCGGGTTCACCTACGCGAGCGCCCTGTTCGACGAGTCGACGGTCGAAGGCTTCGCTCGATATCTTGTTCGGATCCTCGGTGCGGTGACCGAATCACCGCACACGCCGGTCGGCGACATCGATCTCGTGGTCGACACCGACACGATGAGCGTCGTGTCTGCACCGGAACTTCCCGGCCAGGTTCACTTCTCGACGTTGCTCGAGCGGAAGTACGTCGACGAACCGCAGAGAACTGCACTGATTTTCGGCGACCGACATCTGACGTACTCCGATCTGGACCGCCGGGCCAATCGGCTTGCACGACTGTTGATCGGCCGCGGGGCAGGTCCGGAATCCGTTGTCGCCCTGGCATTGCCACGCTCACTGGAATCCGTGGTCGCGATCTGGGCGGTTGCCCGGACCGGCGCCGCATTCGTACCCGTCGACCCGGCGTACCCCGTCGACCGCGTACATCACATGATCAACGACTCGGGAGCGGGCGTCGTCCTCACCACCGCCGAGCATGTGGGTGTCGTCCCCGACGAGGCAGACGCAGTTCTGCTCGATCAGGCCGAGACACTGGCAACCCTCGAACAGTTCGGAGATCAGCGGCTGGAGGCCTCGGAACTGGCGGGGACGGTGTCTCTGGACAATCCCGCCTATGTCATCTACACCTCCGGTTCCACCGGCGTCCCCAAAGGTGTCATGGTCACTCACCGTGGGCTTGCGGCACTCGCCGAACAGGAACGTACTCGATTCGGGGTGGAATCGACTTCGCGCACGCTGCATTTCAGCTCACCGAGCTTCGACGCCTCGATTCTCGAACTCCTGATGGCCGTTGGTGCCGGGGCCACGATGGTCATCGCTCCACCGAGCATCATCGGCGGAACCGAACTGACGAGCCTGATCGCCGATCAGCACGTCACGCACGCCTTCATCACCCCGGCCGCTCTGGCCACGGTCGATCCGAGCGAACTGAACGAGCTGGTTTGCATCGGAACCGGTGGCGACGTCTGCCCGCCCGATCTCGTCGCCGCCTGGGTCAGTGATCACCGGATCATGATCAATGCCTACGGACCGACCGAATCGACGGTCGTCGCCAGCATCACCGAGCCGATGTCCCCGGCCGATCGAGTGACGATCGGTCGCCCGTCGACAGGCATCAGTGCGTGGGTCCTCGACAATCGCCTGCACCGCGTCCCGGTCGGAGTGACGGGGGAGCTGTACGTCAGTGGCGACGGACTCGCCCGCGGTTACCGCAACCGCGCCGGCACCACCGCCGAACGTTTCGTGCCCAATCCCGCGGGCAGTGCGGGCACACGGATGTACCGCACCGGCGACCTCGCCAGGTGGAACAAGAACGGCGAACTCGAGTACCAGGGCCGAGGTGATTTCCAGGTCAAGATTCGTGGGTTCCGCATCGAACTCGGCGAGATCGAAGCAGTTCTGGCTCGTTACCCCGGGGTCGCGCATTCCGTGGTGACCACGCTCGAACGTGACGGAGGCGCCGCGCGAATCGTCGGATACGTCGTGCCCGCCAACGATGCTCAGACTGTGGATCCCGAGGCCGTCATCGCGTTCGCGGGCTCGGCTCTGGCCCCGTACATGGTTCCTGCGGCGGTGGTCGTTCTCGACGAACTGCCGATGACTGCCAACGGAAAGCTCGACCGCCGAGCCCTGCCGGTTCCCGACCTGCGAGCAACCCAAGCGCGCTCGCGGGCTGCCGAATCCGATACCGAGCGCACGCTGGCCGCCTTGTTCGTCGATGTCCTCGGTGTCGAATCGGTGGGCGTCGACGACTCGTTCTTCTCGATGGGCGGCGATTCGATCATGTCGATTCAGCTCGTCGCCCGTGCCCGCGACGCCGGGCTCGTGTTCACCCCGCGTGACGTCTTCGAGGTGAAATCGGTCGCCGGTCTTGCGGTTTTGCTGGCATCGACCAAGGACGACGAACCCGAGGTGCTCGAGGAACTTCCCGGAGGCGGCGTTGGCCACGTGCCGTTGTTGCCGGTGGCACAGTGGTGGCTCGACCGGCTCGGCTCCGATCTGCAGGGGCTCGATTCGTTCTCCCAAGCGACCCTTCTCAATGCGCCGCACGGGCTTCGCAGTGTGGAGCAGTTGACCGCAGCGCTTCAAGTTGTTCTCGATCGTCATGACATCCTTCGCGCGCGTCTCGAACTCGACGGCGAGCGCGGGCTCGTTGTCGACGATCCGGGATCTGTTGCAGCCGAGGACATCTGCCGGGTTGTCGAGGTCGAGGCCGAGCCGGGCTCCGCAGTGTTCGACGCGGCGATCGTCGCTGCCCTGGGTGATGCACGTCGAGAACTCGACCCCGTCCGGGGCGAGATGGTGCGGGTCGTCTGGTTGTCCGGCGTACGCAACACCGGCCGGTTGCTCCTGGTGATCCACCACCTCGCGGTGGACGGTGTGTCCTGGCGCGTGCTCGTACCGGAACTTGCGTCCGCTTTCCACCGGATCGACGCCGGCGAGGAGCCGGAGCCGTCGTATTCGGGCACGTCGGTTCGTCGTTGGTCGCATGCGCTCCGTGACATCGCGCCCGATCGAAGAGTCGAATTGCCGCGGTGGCGTTCGATCCTCGAAGGTGACGACCCCCTGATCGGAACCCGGCCGCTGGACCCGCGGCTCGACACGTTCGATTCGGTCGGCCGAGTTGTCGCCGACGTGCCCGTCGAACTGTCCGACACAGTCCTGACCACGCTTCCCGCGCTCTTCGGTGGATCCGTCAACGACGGTCTCGTTGCTGCTCTCGCGCTGGCACTGACGCAGTGGAGGCAGGCACAGGGCATACGAACCGACAACGTGCTCGTCTCGATGGAAGGTCACGGACGCGAGGCTCACGTGGTGCCCGGTGCGGACGTCCTGCACACCGTCGGCTGGTTCACCAGTGTCTTCCCGATGCGAATCGACCTCGCCGACATCGACATCGCGAACGTGATGAGCAGCGGCCCCGAGGCAGCGGTGGTTCTCAAGCGGGTCAAGGAAGAACTGTTGGGAGTTCCGGACAGTGGCATCGGGTACGGAGTTCTGCGTTATCTCGACGAGGTGGGCCGAGCGGAACTGGAAGATCTCCGTCAACCGCAGATCTCGTTCAACTATCTCGGTCGTTTTTCCGGCACCGAGGCAGGAGAGTCGCTGGGGGACTGGGCGCTGGCCCGCGACGTCGATCTGGAAGCGGCAGCTCGGTCCGAGATGCCCGTGGGTTCGGTCCTGGACGTCAATGTCGTCACCACCGAAATCTCGGGTGCACCGCACATCGGTGCCACTATCGCGTATCCCACCGGCGTGCTGGCAGAGCGCGATGCTCGCGCCATCGCCGAACTCTGGGTGCAGTCGTTGCGCGCTCTGGCCACCTACGCCGAACACAGCGAACGCGGGGGACTCACACCGTCGGACATCGACCTGATCGAACTGGACCAGGAGTCCATCGACCACCTCGAGCGCGAGTTCCCGACACTGACCGACGTCTGGTCCCTTTCACCGCTGCAATCCGGACTGCTCTTCCACGCCCGCTACGCCGAACACACAGTCGACGCGTACACCGTCCAACTCGCACTCGAACTCGACGGCGTCGACGCGTCCAGGTTGCACCGCGCCGCACAGGCGTTGCTCGACCGTCATGAGAACCTGCGCGCTGCGTTCACGACCGACACCGGTGGGCGATCGGTGCAGGTGATCAGCGCCGACGTTGACGTGCCGTGGACCGAGATCGACATCTCTCCGTTGGCCCCCACCGAACAGGCAACCGAGATACGCGAGCTCCTCCATGCGGATCGGGTGCGAGGCTTCGACATGGCCACGCCGCCCCTGCTGCGGTTCCTGCTTCTGCGAACCGGAGACGACGCGTATCGGTTGATCCTGACCAACCACCACATCCTCCTCGACGGATGGTCGATGCCGCTGCTGGTCCGTGACCTACTGACGCTCTACGCCACCGACAGTGATCACAGTGCCATCCCACGCGTGCACCCCTACCGGGACTATCTGAGCTGGATCAGCACTCGCGACGACAGCGTGTCGATCGAAGCCTGGGGCGAAGCACTCCGCGGACTCGACGACCCGACGCTGCTGACCGGAACTCACGCCGTCGACGAGGACGGCGCGACCTCACGCTCGACCACCACAGCCCTCGGAGAACGTGAGACGGAACTTCTGCGTGGATTCGTCCGCTCCCGTGGCCTGACGACAGCCTCCTTGATCCAGGTGGCTTGGGGAATCGTGCTCGCCGAACTCCTCGGCCGCGACGACGTCGTCTTCGGTGGAACCGTCTCCGGCCGACCACCCCAGGTGTCCGGCGTCGAGTCGATGGTGGGTTTGTTCATCAACACTGTCCCCGTCCGAGTTCGCCTCGACCCGCGAGAGTCACTGGCAGCGCTGTGCGTTCGTGTCCAAGCGGAACAGGCGCGGTTGTCCGATCACCATCATGTGGGGCTTTCGCACATCACTTCGGCAGTGGGGGCCGCTGCATCGTTCGACACGCTGACTGTGTTCGAGTCGTATCCCGTTGACCGCGGTGGACTCTCCTCGGGCACCGACATCGCCGGAATGCACGTTCTCGACGTCCACGACGCCGAGGATGCCGCGCACTATCCACTCGCGATCGTTGCCTCTGCGGCAGACGGGCGACTGCGGCTCAAATTCGAGTATTTCCCGGGAGTCCTGGGCGATCACGACATCGACGCGATCGCGGACCGGCTGCTCCGCACCCTCGAACTGATCACCGCACAACCGGATCTTCCGCTGGCGAAACTGCGTTTGATGCCGGATTCGCAAGTGCAGCAATTGGTTCCCGCGCGCGGCCGGCAAGGCCGCTCGGTACGGACACTCGATCGCATCTTTTCGGACACCGCGAGCAGATTCCCCGAACGGGTCGCACTGTCCTGTGGTGACAGAAAGATGACCTATCGAGAGCTGGACGAGGCGTCGAATCAGTGGGCGCGCGTGCTCATCTCGGAAGGCGCGGGCCCGGACTCACGGGTGGCGATCTGTGTGGAACGGTCCTTCGAATCCGTCGCAGCGGTCTGGGCGATCACCAAGACCGGCGCCGCCTTCGTGCCGATCGATCCTCGCTACCCGAGTGACCGGATCTCGTTCATGCTCGAGGACTCGGCATCATCGCTCGGAATGACCACGGCTGCACACGCACCGGCCGGCGGTGGCGCAACGAAGTGGCTCGAACTCGACGACCCGGAGAACGCCACTCGGCTCTCCGGAGTGTCCACGTCACCGCTACGCGAAGACGAGCGCCGGGGAACCCCGCGGCTGGAGAACACTGCCTACCTCATCTACACCTCGGGCTCGACCGGCCGGCCCAAGGGTGTCGTCGTCACGCACACCGGTCTCGAGAACTTCGCCGACGAACAGCGTCATCGCTACGGTCTCACGGAGAATTCACGCGCGCTGCATTTCGCCTCGCCGAGTTTCGACGCCTCCGTTCTCGAGTATCTGCTCGCCTTCGCCGTCGGCGGCGAACTGGTCGTAGCTCCCACCACCGTCTACGGAGGAACCGAACTGGCCGACGTTCTCCGAGAGGGACATGTCACTCACGCGTTCATCACGCCCGCAGCGCTGACGTCGGTGGATCCCGAGGGACTCGACGATCTGACCACCATCACGGTGGGTGGCGAGGCTCCCTCGGCGGACCTGGTGCGCACCTGGGCGCCGGGAAGATCGTTCGTCAACGTCTACGGACCCACCGAAACCACCATCTCCTGCAACCTCAGTGACCCCATTCCAGCCGGTGAGAAGGTCTATCTCGGGCCGCCGAACCGCGGCTTCAGCGAGGTCGTCCTCGATCGCAGACTTCAACCGGTGTCCGTCGGAGTTCCCGGCGAACTGTATGTCGCCGGAGTTGGACTCGCGCGCGGCTATCACGGGCGTTCACCGCTGACGAGCGAACGATTTGTCGCCAACCCGTACGGCGAGCCGGGGGAGCGGATGTACCGCACCGGAGACGTGGTGCGCTGGCGCAGTGACCGCACCATCGAGTACCTCGGACGCAGCGACTTCCAGGTCAAGATCCGCGGGTTCCGTATCGAACTCGGCGAGGTCGACACGGCGTTGGGTCAGCTGCCCGGTGTGGAGTACGCGGTCACATTGGCGGTGCGCGGACCCTCCGACGAGCAGGCCTTGGCGGCATATGTCGTCTGCGACGACGAACGCCCGGTGAGCGCCGAGGACATCCGGGCGGCGGCACGGGAGCTACTGCCGGCACACATGGTGCCAGCGAGCGTCGTCGTGCTCGACGAGCTACCACTGACCGGCGTCGGCAAGGTCGATCGGGCTGCTCTTCCTGCGCCTCGCTTCGACACCGATCCCGAAACACTCGCTGCGCCGGCGACCGAGCTCGAACGGCTGGTGGTGGGCGTTTTCGAGGACGTGCTCGGAGTGTCCCCGATCGGTATCGACACTCACTTCTTCGACATCGGCGGAAACTCACTGACCGCGACCCGCGTCATCGCCCGCGTCAACGCTCTTCTCGGCACCGACATCGGCGTTCGAGGATTGTTCGAGTCTCCGACAGTTCGGCAGCTGTCTCGTCTGGCGGAGAGTGTCGGCCGCGGCGAGAACCCCAGACCACCGTTGACTCGGCGATCTCGCCCGGATCCACTGCCCGTGTCATTGGCACAGAAGCGGATGTGGTTCCTCAACCAGTTCGACGTGACCTCGCCGGCCTACAACGTTCCCCTGGCAGTGCGCCTCGACGGCGATCTGGACTTCGCCGCATTGCAGGCCGCGGTAGCGGACGTATTGGGTCGCCACGAGAGCTTGCGGACGAAGTTCCCCTCGATCGACGGACAGCCGGTGCAGCAGGTGATGTCCAGCGACGAGGTCATGCCGATCCTGGAGCCGGAAATCGTCACTGCTGCCAGAGTGTCCGATCGAATCCTCGAGCTGGCCTCGGCAGGCTTCGACGCCTCGGCCGAGGTTCCGATCCGCTGCGCGGTCCTGCGCGTCGACGGGGACGAGCGCAGGCACGTACTCGTGATCGTCGTCCACCACATCGTCGCCGACGGGTTCTCGATGAACCCCCTGGCAGCGGACGTGGCAGAGGCCTATGCGGCCCGCAGCGCCGGCAGTGCGCCGAGCTGGTCGGAACTGGCCGTGCAGTACGGCGACTTCGCTGTGTGGCAGCACGAAGTGCTCGGCTCCGAGGAAGATCCGGACTCGGCTCTGACCCGTCAGCTCGATTACTGGAAGGACCGACTCGCGGGACTGGGCGAGCCGATCGCCCTGCCGACGTCGTTCCCACGTCCGGCAAAGCCGTCCATGGTCGGCTCTGTTCACCGGTTCGCTGTATCGCCGCAGACCCATCGGGCGCTGACCGATCTGGCCCGCGAGCACGGCAGCACCATGTTCATGGTCATGCACGCAGCACTGGCGGTACTTGCGGCACGCCTGGCCGGTACCGAGGACATCGCCATCGGTACACCTGTCGCCGGGCGCGGCGAGGCCGAACTCGATCACCTGGTCGGAATGTTCGTCAACACTCTTGTGCTGCGGACACAGATCACGCCCGACGCGTCGTTCGAGGACGTACTCGCCCAGGTTCGCGAAGGCGACCTCGGCGCGTTCCAACACACCGACTTGCCCTTCGAAAGGTTGGTCGACGCACTCGCCCCGGAACGCTCGACGTCGCACACTCCGTTGTTCCAGATCCTCATCGAGTTCCGTAACAACGCGCTACCGCAACTCGAACTGCCAGGGCTGTCGGTCTCGGGAGTCGAGTTCGACCTACCCGTCGCCAAGTTCGATCTGCAACTCTCGGTCACCGAGCGTTACGACGCGGATGGCGGAACGGATGGAATCGACGCCGAATTCATCTACGCCACAGACCTGTTCGACGATGGATTGATCGAGTCGTTCTCGCGCAGACTGCTCACCCTCCTCGAGGCGGTCTCCCGAGAGCCGTCGACTCCTACCGGTGACATCGACGTCGTGGGCGCCGGCGAGCGTCGACAGATGCTGACCGAGTGGAACACTCACGCCGAACCGGCTCCGGCCGACAACATCGCGGACCGATTCTTCGAAGCTGTTGCAGCACATCCGTCGTCGACCGCGGTCAACGACAGCGACGGCGCCATGACGTACGCCGAACTGGACGGGCGCGCGAACCGCCTGGCGCGGCTCCTGATCGGCCGCGGTATCGGTCCGGAATCCGTGGTTGCCGTTGCGATGCCCAGAACCACCGATCTCGTGCTCGCCCTCGTCGCCGTCATCAAAACCGGGGCGGCATACCTGCCGGTCGACATCACCTACCCGGCCGAGCGCATGCGATTCCTCTTCGACGACGCGCGGCCGGTATGCCTGGTCACGACCGGAGACTTCCGAAGCGACCTACCTTCGGAGATCATCGAATCCGGCATCGACATCGTCGAACTCGGATCGCCGGAGATCGCTGTACGCCTCGATCACTCCGCGCCACATCGCATCACCGACGCGGACCGGACGACACCACTTCTGCCCGACGCGATCGCGTACATCATCTACACCTCCGGATCCACAGGGCGCCCCAAAGGTGTCCAGGTCAGCCACCGAAACGTTCTGACTCTGATGGACAACACCTCCCCGACATTCGGGTTCGACAACACGGACGTGTGGACGATGTTCCACTCGTACGCATTCGACTTCTCCGTCTGGGAGCTGTGGGGGCCGTTGCTGCACGGTGGCCGGCTGGTCGTCGTCGACTACTACACGACCAGATCGCCGGACATGTTCCACGAACTGCTCCGCCGTGAGCGAGTGACGGTGCTGAACCAAACACCCACCGCCTTCTACCAACTCGCCGAAGCCGACCGTGCGTACTCACCGAACGGCACGGACCCCGACCTTGCACTGCGTTACGTCGTCTTCGGTGGAGAAGCGCTCGATCTCGGGCAATTGCGCAAGTGGTACGACCGTCGTGCGGACACGGCGCCGACGCTGGTCAACATGTACGGGATCACCGAGACGACAGTGCACGTCAGTCGAATCGCACTCGACCGCAACGACAGCGAGCACGCGTCGGCGAGCATCATCGGGCGAGCAGTACCAGGATTGTCCGTCTACGTACTCGATCGGCGACTGAACCTGGTGCCACCAGGTGTTGTCGGCGAAATGTACGTCGCCGGTGACCAGGTGACTCGGGGATACCTCGGGAAACCCGCATTGACTTCGGTGCGGTTCCTTCCCGATCCATTCGGTAGTTCGGGGGATCGAATGTATCGGAGCGGGGACCTGGCGAGGTGGAACGACGCGGGGCAGTTGGAGTACGTGGGCCGCAGTGATTTCCAGGTGAAGGTGCGTGGTTTCCGCATCGAACTCGGAGAGATCGAAGCCGCAATGCTCCGCTGCCCCGGCGTCGCTGCCTCGGTAGCACTTGTTCGCACAGAGGGAGCGTCACCGCGGATCGTCGGGTACGTGGTCGCCGAAACAGGCAGTACCGTCGATTCAGCGACGGTGACCGACTTCGTCGCCGCCGAACTCGCGGAGTACATGGTGCCCACCGCGATCGTCGTCCTCGAATCGCTTCCACTGACGGTCAACGGAAAGCTCGACCGACGCAGCCTCCCGGCTCCGGACTTCACCGTGACGGGAACAACCGAGGCGACGCGGGCACCAGCCACCGCCACCGAAGCGGTCCTCGCGGACCTCTTCGGAGAGGTTCTGGGGCGGGGCGGTATCGGAGTGGACGATTCCTTCTTCGGCCTCGGCGGCGATTCGATCATGTCGATCCAACTCGTCTCACGGGCGAAGTCCGCAGGCCTCATCTTCACTCCGCGGGACGTCTTCGAAGCGAAAACCGTGGCCGGCCTCACCAAGGTCCTCCTCATCGAATCATCGGAAACGGCACCGGTTCTCACCGAGCTACCCGGCGGGGGAGCCGGCCCGCTACCGCTCACACCGATCATGGAGTGGCTCGTCGAACGCAGTCGCGGTGACCTGAGCACGATCCGCAGTTACAGCCAGAGCGCGCTGATCGCACTGCCCGCGGATGTGTCCGGCCCCGCGCTGGAACGCGCACTACAAACGATCCTCGACCGCCACGACGTACTGCGGGCACGTCTGGAGGCCGTGACTCACCAACTCGAGATCAGCGAACCCGGCACCGTCGCAGCCTCCGACATCTTGCACCGAACCCCCATCGTGTCCACCGGCGGCGAAGAATTCCTGCGCGCGGCAGAAGCCGCGATGCAGGACGCATCCAGCCGACTCGATCCCGAGCACGGCAAGATGATCAGCGCAGTCTGGTTGGATCCGGTCAGCGCGAACGGCAACCGGCCTGAGGCGGGACGGTTGCTCCTGGTACTTCATCACCTCGCGGTCGACGGTGTGTCCTGGCGAATGCTGGTCCCCGGCCTGGTCACGGCATATGCGTCGGCGTTCGACGGCGAAACACCGATTCTTCCGCCCGGCGGAACGTCGATACGTCGCTGGGCGACAGCGCTCGCCGAGACCGCCGCAGATCGACGCGACGAGATCGACCTGTGGTCGAGGATGCGGACCGACGAACCAATGCTCGGAACGCGCGGGCTGGACCCCGCGGTCGACGTCGGAGCCACCGTCGACCGCGTCAGCGTCGACGTACCGACCTCGGTGACCGAGAACATCATCTCGGCGGTGCCACGACATTTCGGAGGCTCGGTGAACGACGGGCTGCTTGCTGCTCTCGCGATCGCCGTCACCGCCTGGCGTCGATCGCGCGGACAGCGAAGCGGGGAAGTGCTCGTCAATCTCGAGGGACACGGGCGCGAGGAGAACGCAGCGCCTGGCGCAGACCTCTCGCGCACAGTCGGTTGGTTCACCACCTTGTTCCCCGTCCGGATCGATCTCACCGGACTCAATGTCGTCGATGCACTGTCCGGGGGATCAACCGCGGCCTCCGCTGTGAAAGTCGTCAAGGAAACGCTGCTCGGTCTGCCGGACAACGGCATCGGGTTCGGGATGCTCAAGTACCTCGACCGGAACGAAGAACTACAGGAGTTGCCCACACCTGAGATCTCGTTCAACTACCTCGGACGTTTTGCCGGCTCGGATCCCGAGCACGGCGAGGTGCCGTGGCTGCCGATCTCGGAAGTGACGCTCGACGAAGCGCACAGCGGAGATCTTGCCGCCGCGTCGGTGCTCGACATCAATGCCGTCACCACCGACACCGCGCACGGTCCGATTCTGCGCGCAACGTGGTCCTTCCCGCGCGGCATCCTCAGCGAAGCCGAAGTCACGGAACTGGCGGAACTCTGGTCCCGAGCACTCGGCTCGTTGAGTGAATACGTGGACGAACACTCCGAGCGCGAGCTCACGCCCACCGATCTCGATCTCGTCACCGCGGATCAGCAGAGCATCGAACAGCTCGAGCGTAGGTTCCCCGACCTGACCGATATCTGGTCACTGTCACCGCTGCAGTCGGGCATGCTCTTCCACGCCCAGTTCGACGAAACGGAAATCGATCCGTACATGGTGCAACTGACCCTCGAGCTCGGGGGTCGGGTGGAGGCACCGCGCCTGCGTCGCGCCGCGCAGGCCTTGGTTGATCGTCATCCGAGCTTGCGCGCGGGATTTGTCTCCGCGCCGGGAGGGCGGGCGCTGCAGGTAATCCGTTCCGGTGTCGAGATCGGCTGGGCCGAGATCGACCTGTCCGGGACCGAGGACAGTGAAGTCGCGTTCGCTCAGCTGCTCGAGCGTGATCGCGCTCAGCGTTTCGACATGGAAACAGCACCCCTGATCCGGTTCATGCTCGTACGATTCGGACCGGACACAGCACGCTTCGTCGTGACGAACCACCACATCCTGCTCGACGGCTGGTCAACCCCTCTGTTACTTCGAGACCTGCTCACTCTCTACGCAACCGACGGCGACCCCGAGATTCTGCCCAGAGTTCAGTCGTATCGCGACTACCTCACCTGGATCTCGAAGCAGCACCCCGACTCTTCTCTGCGAGCCTGGCAGGAAGCGCTACGAGGAGTGGACTCATCCACCCAACTCTCGCAAGCGAGCGCCGCCGCCGAAACCGTTGCCAGTGACATTCACTCGTACTCGCTGCCGACCGCACGAGCCGAGACCCTTCGGGCGTTCGCGCGAAGCCGCGGATTGACCATGGCAACCCTGGTCCAAGTGGCCTGGGGAATCGTGCTCGCCGAACTCCTCGGCCGCGACGACGTCGTATTCGGTGGAACCGTTTCCGGACGCCCACCACAGGTGTCCGGTGTGGAATCGATTGTCGGCCTGTTCATCAACACAGTGCCCGTCCGAATCCGCCTCGACGCCCGAGAAACCCTCGCGGAACTGGCCATTCGCGTCCAATCCGAGCAAGCGTCACTACTCGACCACCACCACATCGGACTGTCGGACATCGCGGGAGCAGTGGGCGCCGCCGGTTCATTCGACACCCTGACGGTATTCGAGTCGTATCCCGTCGACGAGGCAGCCCTGACCGCCGAAACCGACATCGCGGGAATGCACGTCCTCGGCATCGACGGACGCGACTCGGCGCACTATCCGATTGCCGTTGTCGCGTCGGAAAGTGACACGCTGAACCTGAAGATGGAGTACTTGCCGACGCACTTCTCCGCCCGCGAAGTCGCGAAGATCACCGAGCGCGTGGGCATCGTCCTCGAGCAGCTGGCGTCGGCGCCGGATCAGCCGCTGGCCCGCCTGCAGGTTCTCACGGAGTTCGAGAGCCGTGATCTTGCGCCGGTCTTCGGATCCCCGGGTCGCTCCGCTCGTACGCTCCCGGAAATACTCGCCGACGTCTCCGCCACATATCCCGACCGCATCGCGCTCTCGGCCGGCAGCCGTTCCATGACCTACATCGAACTGGACCGACGCTCGAACCAGTTGGCCAGAGCCATGATCCGCCGCGGCGCCGGGCCCGAGACGTCGGTCGCCATCGGCATCGAAAGATCCGTCGAATCAGTACTCGCGGTGTGGGCAGTGGCCAAGACCGGCGCAGCGTTCGTCCCCGTCGACCCCACCTATCCGGCCGACCGAATCGAACACATGCTCAGCGACTCCGAGGTGTTGTTCGGGTTGACCGTCGTCGACGCCATCGACACATTGCCACCCATAGTGTCCTGGTTGGTGCTCGGAGAGGAAGCATTCGACGACGACGTCGCCACAAGCTGCACGCTGCCGATCGGCAAGGACGAACGGCTTGCACCGGTGGTCATGGACAACGCCGCCTACGTTGTCTACACCTCGGGATCCACCGGCCGACCCAAGGGAGTTGTCGTCACCCACACCGGACTCGACAGCTTCGCGCTCGATCAGCAACGTCGATTCCACGCCGATCACCACTCTCGGACCCTGCACTTCGCCACCCCCAGCTTCGACGGAGCCATCTTCGAGTACCTGCAGGCATTCGGTGTCGGAGCAACCATGGTGATCGTCCCGACCGACATCTACGGCGGCGCCGAACTGGCAAGTCTGATCCGCCGCGAACACGTCACTCACGCGTTCGTCACCACGGCGGCACTCGCCACCGTCGATCCGGCCGGCCTGGACGAATTCCGGCACGTCGTCGTCGGGGGAGAGGCTCTGCCACCGCACCTCGTCGGTCTGTGGGCACCCGGGCGGGAATTCGTCAACGCCTACGGCCCCACCGAGACAACCGTCATGGCAGACATCAGCGAACCCATGACAGTGGGTGCACCCATCACGATCGGTGGCCCGATCCGCGGTGTGCACGAGATGATCCTCGATTCGCGCCTGCAACCGGTGCCCGTCGGAGCTCCCGGCGAGCTGTACATCGCCGGCATCGGCCTGGCTCGCGGATACCACCGGCGTCCCGGCTTGACCAGCGAGCGATTTGTCGCCGACCCCTTCGGCAAGCCAGGCGACCGGATGTACCGCACCGGTGACATCGCCTCCTGGCGAAGCGATCACACCATCGAGTACGTAGGCCGCAGCGACTTCCAGGTCAAGATTCGCGGATTCCGTATCGAACTCGGTGAGGTGGACGCCCAGATCACTGCAATGGCAAGTGTCACGAACTGCGTGACACTCGGCGTCGACGGACCGGCCGGCGCAACCGTTCTCGCGTCTTACCTCACCGTCGAGGAAGGGTCGACGCTGACCGGCGCAGAGATCACCGCGCACCTAGCCGGACGTGTTCCCTCGCACATGGTTCCGGCCAGCATCATGATCGTCGACGAGCTACCGCGCACCGCGGTCGGCAAGCTCGATCGAAAAGCGTTGCCGACCCCGGAGTTCACCGGAACCGGCGTGGAATTCCGGGCTCCCGGCACCAGCCTCGAGCGTCGGATCGCCGACGCCTTCATCGATGTACTCGGCGTCGAGCAGGTAGGCGTCGACGACAACTTCTTCGAACTCGGCGGCAACTCGCTGATCGCCACTCGCGTGGTCTCGCGGCTCAACTCCGCACTGAACATCGACGTCGGGGTGCGCGTGCTCTTCGAGGCACCGACGACAGCTCAGCTCGCCGAACGGCTTTCCGACGCTGTCACTGCCGTCGGCACTGTGCCGCTCACTCCCATGGAGCGCGACGGTAACGTCCCGCTCTCGTTGGCGCAGAAGCGCATGTGGTTCCTGAACCAGTTCGACACACGCTCAGCCGCGTACAACATCCCACTAGCTGTTCGCCTCACCGGTGACCTCGACGTCACCGCCATGCAACAGGCGATCGCCGACGTCGTCGAGCGGCACGAAACCCTGCGGACGGTGTTCCCCGCCGTCGGCGGCGATCCGATTCAGAAAGTGCTCACCGCCGACGAGGCCGTACCGCCGGTCCGTGAAATGACGTTGGGAGAGCACGAACTCGCAGAGCGCATGCAACGACTCGCCACGACCGGTTTCGACGTGTCGGTGGACCTGCCGCTGCGCGTCGCGCTCTTCCGCCTCGACACCGATGAACCCGTTCACATTCTGTTTGTCGTGGTCCATCACATCTGCGCCGACGGTTCGTCGATGGCGCCGCTCGCACGCGACGTGATGACGGCCTACCTGGCGCGCACGGCAGGAACCGAACCCACCTGGGCGCCACTCGAAGTGCAGTACGCGGACTTCACGTTGTGGCAGCACCGCGTCCTCGGATCGGAAGACGATCCGGAATCCGTCATCAGTCGCCAATTGCGCTACTGGAGTGAGCAACTCGCCGGCCTCGACGACGTCATCGCACTGCCCACCGACCACCCGCGGCCCGTGCAACAGACCTTCCACGGCGACCGATTCACCTTCGACATCGACGCCAACACCCACCGCGCCCTCGCGGACCTCACCAGGGCAAACGGAGTGACGATGTTCATGGCTCTGCACGGCGCACTGGCCGTGCTGATGTCGAAGCTGTCCGGCGCCGAAGAGGTCACCATCGGCACACCGATCGCCGGCCGCGGTCAGGCAGCGCTCGACCATCTCGTCGGAATGTTCGTCAACACGTTGGTCCTGCGCACCGGCGTCGACCCCGACATCACGTTTGCCGAACTGGTGGAACACATCCGGGAAATCGATCTGGCCGCATTCCAGAACTCGGATCTGCCATTCGAACGGCTCGTGGACGTCATCAATCCGACCAGATCCACGTCGTACTCACCGTTGTTCCAGGTCGCCCTCGAACTTCAGAACAACGAGCCAGCGCATTTCCACTTGCCCGGCCTCGATATCGAAGGCCTCACCGTGGAAACCGAATACGCGAAGGAAGATCTCGAACTGATCGTCGACGAGAAGTTCGACGAGTCCGGCGCCCCGGCCGGGATGTCCGCTGCGTTCGACTTCGCAACCGATCTCTTCGAACCCGCCACCATTCGGCGCTTTGCCGACCGACTGCGTCTGATCCTCGACACTGTCGGATGCGAACCCGCAACACGTATCGCCGACATCGGCATCCTCGCCGCCGACGAAACAGCAGCCCTGGTGCCGGCATCCGGTGCAGCAGCGACTCGCGTGCAGGTGTGGCCGGAGATCCTCGCCGAGGCAGTCGCCTCGAACCCGGATGCTCCAGCTCTCTCGAGTCGCGAGGGGTCGATGACCTACCGCGAGCTCGACGAGGAATCGACGAAGCTGGCTCGAGCGTTGTGCCGGCGCGGTGTCGGACCCGAAGATTTTGTGGCGCTGGGGCTGCCGCGGTCCACGGCGGAGATCGTCGCCATCTGGGCGGTTACGAAAACCGGAGCAGCATTCTTGCCGGTCGACCCGAACTATCCAGACGATCGCATCAACCACATGCTCGACGATTCGCGGGCCGTACTCGGCATCACCGACGACGCTCACCGCAGTCAACTTCCCGACACGGTCGAGTGGATGGTCCTCGATGAAGGCGAGACCGTCGACGAGATCGACGGCCAGAGCGCCGCCGCGATCACCGACCTCGACCGCACGATCCCCTTGCATCACGGGCATCCCGCTTACCTGATCTACACCTCGGGTTCAACCGGGAAGCCGAAGGGCGTCATCGTCACCCACCTCGGTTTGTCCAACCTCAACGCCGAGGAACATCAGAGATTCAACGTCCAGCCCTATTCGCGTATCTCTCACTTGGCATCACCGAGCTTCGACGCCTCGGTCTTCGAACTCATGATGGCGTTCGGCAGCGGAGCCTGCCTGGTCGTCATCCCACCCACGGTCTTCGGCGGATCCGAGTTGGCCGAAATCTTTGCCGACGAACACGTCTCACACGCGTTCATCACGCCGACCGCGCTCAGCTCCATCGAAAGCTCCGCGCTGCCAGAACTCCGCGTGCTCGCAGTCGGTGGCGAAGCCTGCCCACCCGAACTCGTGGACATCTGGGGCCGAGACCGCCGCATGTTCAACGGATACGGACCTACCGAATCCACCATCCAGGCCAGCGTCAGTGAACCCATGCGGCCGGGCAAGGACATCAACATCGGCCGACCGGCCATCGGCTTTGCCGGCCTGGTCCTCGACGGGCACCTCAAGCCCGTGCCAGTGGGAGTCATCGGGGAGCTGTACGTGACCGGCCCCGGACTCGCCCGCGGGTACCACAATCGTCCCGACCTCACCGCCGACCGATTTGTCGCCGATCCGTTCGGCGAACCAGGCCAGCGGATGTACCGCACAGGCGACCTGGTGCGCTGGCGCTCCGACAGCACCCTCGAATACCTCGGCCGCAGCGACTTCCAGATCAAGGTCCGCGGATTCCGCATCGAGCTGGGCGAAATCGACTCAGTCCTGATGGCACACCCATCCGTCTACTTCGCCGCAACACTTGGGCACGAAGCACCGTCGGGGGAGACGATGATCGCCTCCTACATCCAGCCTGTGGAAGGACAGACCGTCGACGACTGGGAGCTTCGCCGCCACCTGTCTTCTCGCCTGCCTGCGCACATGGTTCCCGGCGCGATTGTCGTCGTCGACCGAATTCCGGTGACACCGGTCGGCAAGCTGGACCGTAAAGCACTGCCGACGCCGAGCTTTGAGCGTCGTACAGTCCCGTACGCGCCGCCGACCAATGACACCGAACGAACGGTCGTCGACATCTTCGAGGCAGTGCTCGGTCACGAGCACATCGGCGTCGACGACGACTTCTTCGAACTGGGAGGAACGTCGATCGTCGCCACTCGAATAACCATCGAACTCGAGAAGCGCCTCGGGATGCGAGTGCCGTTGCAGTCGCTTTTCCTGGATCCGACACCGGCCGGTGTCGCCCGGGCGGCCGACGGAATGGACGCACACTCTCCGGACGATTCTTCGGATCTGCTCGCCCCGATGATCACGCTGCGCGCCGGATCCGATCGAGCACCACTGTTCTTCGTCCATCCGGGTATCGGATTGTCCTGGGGTTATGCAGAATTCGTCAAGCACCTCGAGCTGGATCAACCCGTCTACGGTCTTCAGTTACCGTCCCTGAGCGGCGGACCCAGCTTCGACTCGCTGACCGAACTCGCCGACGACTACGCGAATCGCATTGCAGCCGTGGCACCGACCGGCCCGATCCATCTGGCCGGCTGGTCGCTCGGCGGCGTCATCGCACACGCCGTGGCGCACAGTCTCACTCGGAGCGGACGTGACGTGACGTTGTCGATCCTCGACAGCTATCCGTCGTCGGATTCCGATCAGCCAGCGGAACTCTCCGTCTCCGAACTACTGGCCGGGCTCGCGATGCCGGCGGGATCCAAGCCCGTCGAGACCTTCGAAGAAGCGGCGGAATTGCTGGAGCAGACCCTGGGCGCCGGAATCGGAATCGAAGCGGAGCATCTAGCGCGGATCAGTCGCGGTTACTCCCACTCCGTCGAATTGACGAATCGGCACCAACCGCCTGTCCACCTTGGAGCCATCGAGTTCTTCGTAGCCGGAAGATCTACGGAGAACGGACACGACGTGGCCGAATGGCGAAGGTTTGTACAAGGCGACATCCGAGTCACCGAAGTCGACTGTGAACACAACCAGATGATCGAACCGGGTCCGGCGGCAAGCATAGCTGTACGATTGCGGGAAGTTATCGCTCAGTGGGGTGTCTGAACCAGGTTCGACATGGGTATGAGTGAAACACACAGGGTGATGGACCCCGGGTGGGTCCGGACGAGGGGAAAACGTTGAAACTGCGAACCAGACGCGTGTTTACCGGATCGATGCTGACTGCTGCTGCACTGACTGCCGCACTTCTCTCCGGGTGGACTGCACAAGCAGATCCCGCATATCCGGCGCCGGACCCGGACCCGTTCTATTCGCAAGCAGCGGCCGAGGGGACCGCCGGCACGCCTATCTCTGTGCGCCGGGCCCCTGACCTGATGACCTTTCCCGGCGTCGCGATCTGGCAGGTCAGTTACAGGTCCACGAACTCCGAGAACAAGCCGATCGCCGCGGTCAGCACGATCCTGGTCCCGCCGAATCAAGCGCAAGACGGCCCGTTGCTCTCCTATCAGCACATCGTCAACGCACTCGGAACGGGATGTGCGCCATCTCGCGCGCTTTACGCATCGGATCCCAACATCGTCATCCGTGAAGCGCCCATCCTCAACGTCGCGCTTCAACGTGGATGGACCATTGCCCTTCCTGACCATCTCGGACCCAACAGCGCCTACGGCGCCGCGCGCCTGGGCGGACAGATCACGCTCGACGGTATCCGCGCCGTTCAGAAAATCCCCGAATTGCGTAGTGGCGCCAGCCCAGTCGGTATTGCCGGTTACTCCGGCGGCGGCATGGCCACCGCGTGGGCGGCCGCACTGGCCCCGAGCTACGCACCCGAGGTCAACCTCGTCGGTGTAGCCGAGGGTGGCGTTCCGATGAATCTGTCCAAGATGGCCAACGGCCTCGGACAGGATCCGCACCCGGCATTCGGCCTCGCCTTCGCCGCAGCAATGGGCCTCGAACGCGAGTACCCCGACCTCCTTCCGCTGAGCAACCAACTCAATGACCTCGGTCGGTCGATGCGGACCGAACTCACCAACGCGTGCACCAACGACATCCTGAGAGTTGGCGCAGGACGCAGCGCTTCCCAGGTGTCGACGTCGACTTCTCTGTTGTCCAGCCCCGAAGTGCGAAAGGTTATGGACGACAACAGCGTCGAGCTCTATCCGGGTGTGCCGACTGCCCCGGTATTCGAATGGCACACGCCCGACGACGTCCTTATCCCCATCGATTCGGTGGTCAACACGATTTCTCGGTACTGCGCCGCCGGAGCCACGGTTCAATCTCAGCTGTTCCCCAGCCCGGACCACCTCACCACTGCGGTCCTCGGTCTGCCCACCGCGTTCGAGTACCTGCAGGACCGGTTCGACGGAGTGCCGGCCCCGCGTTCGTGCTGAATGTCTCCGGAGTGATGTATCGAGCAGGCGCGGCACATGGCCAACTCGGTGTGCCCGTGGCATCGTTGATCGTATGAGCGACACGGATGACACCGGCGCGGCCGGCAATGGCGATTACAGTCTCGATCCCGACGACCAGCTTCAACCCGAAGACACCCTGATCGATCGAGGCGTGGACGACATTCTCGACGAGGGAATCTCACCACCGGAACGCCCATTGGGCCTGGACGCCCACGGGTTGACCGGCAGTGAAGAATCGGCGGGGGAGACCCTCGACGAGCGCCTGGCCGAGGAAGAACCTGATCCGTACGCGTCACTGGGAGATCCCCTGAAGGATCCGGCAGATGCCGACGAATTCGAACGGGAAGAAGAATTCCCGAACGGTGCCGAAGTCGGAAATCGCCGCGTCGGGCGTCTCGTTGCCGAAGACGAGGGCCGATACGAGGACGAGGAAAGCGAACTCATTGCCGGAGACGTCGGAATCGACGGCGGCGCAGCGTCGGCGGAGGAAGCCGCGATGCATCTGATCGAAGAATCAGACGACTGACCGACCGCCTGACTGTTGTGGCTGTTGATCGGTGAGAACGATGGAGTGGACGTGATTTCCACCCATCCTCTTGCTTTCGTACATCGCCGAATCGGCTAGGCGATGTAGATCGTGAACGCCACTTTCTGCTGCTTGCACGTCTGGCCAGCCGCCGTTGTGTATGGCTATGCCGATGCTTGTCGTCGAGAGTGGTTCGCCCGTAGGGGAGTTCATGATGGGGGCGATCCGTGCGAGCAAGTCGCCGACGTACGGCAACGGCATGATCTGAACGACGACGAACTCGTCACCTCCGATACGAGCGATCGCTGCGTCCGATCTGGCCCAGTCGTGGAGTCGATACGCCGTGCGCAGGATGACGCGGTCGCCGACGTCGTGACCGTAGGTGTCGTTGAAGTGTTTGAAATTGTCGATGTCGATCACCACCACCAGCAAGGACTGGTCGAGGCTGGATTTCGCTTGCAGGAGTTCGGAAGTCCGCCGTGAGAGTCCGCGCCGATTCAGCAGGTCCGTCAACGGATCGAGTTCGGAGCTTTGAGCGTCGTTGCTCAGGAGCGCCAGAGCAATCTGCGTGACGACCGGTATGACGGTGATGACAGGGATGGCAAAGGCAATGCGTCCCAGGACGTCTGAGAGGCCGGAAGGTACATCGGTGAACACGCCAATGCTGGCGATAACGATGACCGCCCCGGAAAACAGCAGGTGCCACAGCTGCGCTCGAAGATTGTGAAAGAACGCTATGTACGAGCCGACGAGTCCGAAGACGAGGCACCCCAGCAGCCTTTGATCCGGATTGGCCTCCGCCAGCACGATCACCGCGACAGCGAGGTCGCCCGCGATGACGAAAAGGTACGACCGTTCCCGGGTCGTCGCAGTGAACGGCAGCGCTGTTCCGCCGATTATCACGAGCACTGCGATCATGACGTCCAATGGAAATCCGATGGTCTGCACCGAATGGGTGCCTAGTCGCTTCAGCAGAATCGTGACTCCCAGGAGGAAAACCAATATGCCGATGCCTATCCGAGTCGGCATCAGAATTCCGTTGTCGCGCAAGAATCGCGTGAATCGGTCGAACTGGTCTGGCACTGCAAGCCAGCGGTGCACGACCTTGGGTGTGTCACTCATCGCGGCCACTGATCATTCGAAGCGGCCGGTCGAAATAAAACACATGCGGCGATAGTAGTCCGTGGCGATGACAATGGAACGGCACCCGCACGCAGCCTGTCGTCCCAATACGTCACAGTGACGAATTGGGGCGGGGTGGCTGGGAGTGGGCGAGACTCATCCATCAACATCAACCCGCGTCAGGCGGCCTGCCGCGCAGCCTGAACACCTGAGCGGCAGGGTTGCTCGGTGGCCGGCCGGGGTCGGACGGCGATCGACGATTGATTGCCCGACGACGGGCACGCCAAGATGATCAGCTCACACAATGCGTCCAGCGGTCCAGGGCGGAAGCACGCGAATGGTCGACAGATACATCTACGGATCGACGACGCAGGAAACGGATCATGAGCCGATATCGCCAGGTCGACAATTTGCCGATAATCTACATTATGTCAAGTAAGGGGTATTCGGACGTCCCCCGTCAGCCTGTCCGCTAGCTTTGCTCACATGGATTTCGTTGCACTCATCCTCGGTTCACCACGTGGCCGTCGCTTCTGTGCGAACGTCGGGCACGCGTGCCGCGCCAGCGCAAGCAACTCCGGTGGACACTGGCCTCAATCGCCGGAACATGCGCTCGAAGTTCTCGGCGCTGTTGATATCCGGGCAATCGCCGAGATGTCCGAACTCGAGATTCTGCACTGTCTTGCGTATGCCGTAGATTGCGCACGCTACTGGGAGCCGCCGGACGAAGAAGACCTGATCTTCGTCCGGCCGGATGTCGCAGCGGCGCTGCGACCGATTGCCGGAGCACTACTCGACTCGCCACACGCCGCCTGGTGGACCGAGCCGATCGACCGCCTGAACCAGAATCTGGTTGAAAAGCGAAACCCCATTTACGGCTGGTCGGGCCTACCCCTGCGGATTTACCCCACGAAGGACGGCCTCGAACATTGGCGCGATGAGGCACTCGATACCGAACGCCGGTTTCTGGAATACCAGATCGAAGATCCGGACCGTAACATCGGAGGCGAATGGTGGTCTACCCCTTTTGCCAACGGCACAACCGAAACAACCAGGGCCCGCGACGGTATCGGGGCCCTCGGGGTGTTTCTCGAAGAAGACAGCTCCTCGAACGAGGCGCGGGTGCAGCCGGTAAGGATCTACGGCGCGCCCCGCATCTACGAGATCACCGGTCCGCAGGACTGGGCGAATCTGGTCGATACCTATCCCCTGCCAGTGCCCGCTTCACGTCGCTCCGTTTGGTACGACACGACCGGTGAATACCGTGACTGGTTCATTCCGGACTGGGTTTCGGTCGCCGCAGATTACGACGCCATCCACTTGACCTTGATGGCCTATCTGACCACGCCAGGCATCGCGATCCCGTTGTCGGCCAACTCGGGGGCCACCGTGCTCGCCGGGTGGGATCCGGACGCCACATTCTGGCTACGAAGCAACAACATCACCGTCGAGGGCGAGCCACCAAGCTGACGCTCATCGGCGCAGAATTCAGCCGGTGCGCCCGTACGGCCAGCCACCGTGCAGTGTCCTCGATCCCCTGTTCCAGGGTGAACGTCGGAACCCACCCGAGTAGTCGTAACGCACGATCGTTCGACGCATAGGCGCCGGCAGTGTCACCGGTGCGTCGGTCGGCAGCGACCACGTCGATGTCTTCGCCGAGCACGTTCTCGAATGTGTGTACCAATTCCCACACCGTCGTCCCCCGCCCGCTGCCCAAGTTGACCACAGTCATGCGTGATGAATCAGCGGTGACCCGGTCGAACCTTTCGAGTGCTCGAACATGAGCGTCTGCAAGGTCCCAGACGTGAACGTAATCACGCACTCCCGATCCGTCGCGCGTCGGCCAATCCGTCCCCGTAACCCTGAAAGGCGTTCCTGTCGAATATGATTCGAACAGCTTTCCGAGTGCGTGGGTCGGGCGTGCCGACGCTGTTCCGCTTCGCAGCTCCGGGTCTGCCCCGACAGGGTTGAAGTAGCGTAGAGATATCGCTGATAATCCTGTGGCCGCCACGATGTCGTCAAGCATCGTTTCGAACTGAGCCTTGCTGTGCGCGTAGGGACTCTGCGGTGCGATCCGCCAATGTTCGTCGACACACCCACCGTCGCTCGGCGCGTACACCGCAGCAGAGGAACTGAACAAGAAGCGCTCACAGCCGTTCCGAAGGACACTCGATACCAGTGTCAGTGACTTGGATACGTTGTTCTCGTAGTACCGCGCCGGGCTACTCACGGAATCTCCGACCACGATCAAGGCCGCACAGTGAACTGTGGCAACGATATCGGGATGATCTGCGAATATCCTGTCGAGCAGTTTCTCGTCCGCGATGTCGCCGCAGTAGAACGGGAATCTGTGCGCAAATTCGGCACGGCCGGTCAGCAGGTTGTCGAGAATCACGACATCGATCCCGGCGTCGACGCACTTCGACGCCACGGTGCTTCCGATGAATCCCGCTCCGCCGGTGATCAGTACTTTCACGCTGCTCCCCCGGCATCTTCGACGGCAGCCCTCGCACGACGGACGAAGTGGGATACGCGTGAGCGTGTCAAGTCCCACCCACGTAGGTCGCGCCCGTCCCGGATGGAAAGCCGATCACGGTCGAGAAAGAGCGGCACCATGACCAGATCGCGGTAGAGCGAGTGCAGACGTGGGCGATCGGCCAACCACAGCGTGCATTGCCACCACCAACGCGCCGACGTAGTCGTCACCCCGGTATTCACTCCGAAGATCGATTCCACCGCAGCCCAGTGGACGTTCACCGCGCGACGGACATCGCGCGGCAATCGGCGTCGCGCGAGCATCGCCGGGAGTGACGGCTCGGAGTCGAACAGGTACCCCACGTCGAAGACGCTGTTCAACGCCAGATCAGCGCGAATCAAGGCGCGATCGGCAAGCCGCGCGTGAGCGATGACATGAAGCGTGACATCGGCAAGGGCAAGTCTGGATCCTTCGGTCTCCGCGCTGAGTCCTCGGACCGCGGACTCGCGGGTCAACGCGTGACGGGCGAACCGCGGAAGCAAGTGTGAATGGATTTCGACGGAGCCGTGACGGTCGTCGCGAAGGAGCGCTGGTTCCTGATGATCGTCGTGATCGATGGAATCCCCTGCCACCTCGTCCGGGCGAACCATTCGATAGCCGAAGTCGATGATCGCGTCGTTGGCTGGAACGGCGTGTGCGGGATCTACGACCAAGAGGTCGATGTCCGTCATCCGTCGTGCCGCCGGGTTCGGCCAGATTCTTCGCTCGAGAAGAGCAGCACCTTTCAGCGCGACAGTCGGAAATCCGCTGCTGTGTAACAACTCTTGCAGTTCTACGCGCTGCGCATCGAGGTCCGCGATACGAAGCGCGTTTCGGTGATGGACAAGGCTCAGCGTCAATTCCGGACTCGACGCGCTAGCTGCGGATTCCGACAGCATTTCGGCGAAACTCGCCGGCAGGACCGATGCGAAGCCGGCATCGACTGCGCGGGCGGCCAGCAGCGGCAGCACCTTGTGCCTGGCAGCGGCGTCGATGACTCGCGGCCAATCCCGCTGCGAACACGAACGGATGACGTCGGCCCCGTGCTCGGGTTCCAACATGGAAATCAGGTACCGGGTGTCACGCATGACGCCACCAGTTCCTCCACGGTGTCGGCGCCGGTGTCGCCGTGGTGCCGGATCATTCTGTAGCACGGGGCATTCGAGAGCAGGGCAGCGATGTTTCTCAGGGTCAGTCCGTGATTGTCGGACCACAGAGCGGATTGCTCGGCCAGCGACTGTATCGCCTGGGGTGCGGGCATCGGCGCGATACGAGTAGGACCCCCGTCCCATTTATCGAGAATCAGCACCAGATCGATTCCGCGAACCGCCGAATCGACGTTGGGAGTAGCGGGCAATGTCGACGGGTCCAGTGCCCACACCGAAGGGGTATACGGGAGATACAGCGAATCGTGCGCCTTGATGTCCGGGAGAACGTCGAACGTACCGGCTTTCAGATGGACCCGGCGCGGCAAGCCCACCGCTTCGGTACCGCGAATGAAGACCCCTTCGTCAGCTCGCAGTTGTGCACCCCGTAAGGCAAGGGCAAGCGCCAAGGTGGTTTTACCCGCCCCGGAGTGCCCGGCGATCGCCACTCTCACACCGTTGCAGTCGACCAGAGCGGCATGCAGGCGTGTCCACAGTTCGGTATCTGCGGCCGTCATGACATCCCGGTGCACAGTGCGGTAAACGTTCTCCGCGAGGTGGAGTCCGTCGAGACCGATCAGCGGTTCATTGCTGCCTCCGATGGTCGAGTCGATGGTGGCGTCCCAGCGACCGAACGTCGATCGATTCCGCTGAATCCGAACTTCGACGTTGTGGTCCGCAGGCCAGGGGCTGGCAATTCGATGCTCGATGACACCGAGTTCGGGTATGGCAGGGCCGCGCACGATCGCATCAACCCACAGGTAGTGCGTTCGGAATTGTGGTACGTGGCTGCCTGTCACGGGATTCTCACACCAGCAGACGCGAGGCGCTCAGCTGTCCATAGGTCTCGCTGACCACCGACTCCGCGTCATGGTCAGGGATCTCGAGTACCTCCGACACCGCCTGGACGATGTCACTGACGGTCCGGCCGTCACACAGTTCCCACACCAAAGTCGCGACGGGGTTGAGGTGATGGGCCACCTCGCTGGAACTGTCGTACAGCACGACACCGTCGGTGAGATCATTGCTCTCCACCGTCTGTGAGCGCTGAGGCCTCGCGTCTTCGAGTAGTTCCGTCAAGATATCTCCTTGTTCCAACGAGTCCGATATTCGTGTTGAGCTATTTGCGTTGGGGTGGTGTCAGAGCGAGAAGCGTCGTGAGTATTCGGATTCGATTGCGCCCGAACGAATCAGGCTGCGTGTGGAGGCGATGCCGGGTGCGAGCGTCAGACACGTCAGCACTCCCCCGGCGTTCGCATCCACCAGGTAGTTGCCCAAAGTTTGGTAGTGGCCCGCCCATTTTTCGAATGCTTCGGGGTCTACCTCCGGATCCGCAATCGCGTCCAGAATTCGTTCGAAGGCGCGCGAATGAACGAGGACGGCGTGAACTCCACGGTTCTCCGGACTGGTGCGCAAGAGCGCCGAACCGTCGATCAGCGCTCCGTCGGCCGATTTCGCGTCGTGTCCGAGTTGGACGACATCCCAATCGCGGTGATCGAGGTCTTGACGTGCGTGGTCCAGGATCGACGCAGCCGCATCCAGCAAACTCACGTCGTCAGCTGCAATGAGGACCGAATCCCAGCTCTTCTCGGTCGCCCGAGAAACCGCGCGACGCCACGAGACGGCAAAGGCCGCTTCCTGATTCATCACGTCCTCGAAAGCTGATTCTCTCTCCACCGCTGTTACGCGCGGTAAGCGAATGAATCGATGCCAGGACGCCTTCCATCTGTCGATATCGAGGTCAAGATTCACGACGACAACACCGAGGTGCGACTTCGAATCCTCGACAGCCGGGGTGGGTTCTCCCCCTACTCGGGCAGGCGACAGTGGGCGATCGAGCACAACGTCGACTGCGCCCCGCTCGAGCAGATAGGTCGCCAGTGAAAAGTCGGACCGCACGGGTCCGTCCATGCTCCGCGAGAGTTCGTCTCGCAAGGTTCGGTATGCCGCGGCGCGAACAATCAGTGCAGCCCCGACCAGGTCTTCGCCGTGTGCGTGGATGACGGCCGCATCGGCTTCGGCGGGGAGGTCGTCTGTTATGTTCCGCAGCTTGTACATAACCGCGGGTTCGATCACGCGAGCCTCGTCCAGGAAGACCACCGACTTCCAGCCCAGCAGAATCGCCTTGTCGAGTCCGGCGACGAACGCTGAGGCCGTCCTCCACCCATCCGGACCGTCGTCCTCCGCCGGAATGGCACGGTGAACGGTCAGTTCGATCGACTCGGCCTCCGCCAGGCATGAACGCCACGGAGCTACTCGGCCGTCGTCGCTGAGAACGATCACCCCGCCGAAGACCAACTCGGGTCGCTGGACGCTCAGTTCGGCACGGCGACGAATCTCGGGATACGAATCACCGAGGTACCTGGAGAACTGACGATGGAGTGAGTCGAGATCCCATCCGACCTCACTCCAACCGAGCAGGTAATTGTGAACGCGATCTTCCCAATTTATTCGATACGGGACACCCGCCGGGCGCTCGAATCGATGGTGCCAACCAAATGTCGGAAGGCAGACGACCTTTCCGCCGTTGATCCGGAACTTCTCGTGGATGTATCCCTCCTCACCGCCGAATCCGGTGAAGTGCGAGTTCAATCCCGGCCACGCCTCACGCCTGCAGGCAAATGAGCCGAGGCCCTGCATGATGATCTCGAAAGGCACGTCAGGGTGTTGCTTCGCTCGCGGATCAACTCCCCAGGAGCCGAACATTCCGTTGCGCCACTTGGGGTCCATGTGGGTGGCCGCGATGTGCGAGGAATCCTGGGAGAGCATCGGTCCCTGGATCAGATCGTCAGTTTCCGGATTTGCATCGAAATACGCCAGCAACGCCGACAACGATCCCGGTGCCAGGATCACGTGGGAGTCGAGGACCAGGACATACTTTCCGGTGGCCTTGCGGAACAGGACGTCCCGCACCGCAGTCGATCGAACGTCGGTGAACGGGATGTAGCGGAACCGATCGATGTAACCGGCAAACGATTCGAGCATCGGCGCCGGCAACCCCTCGGGGTTGTTGTCCAACAAGACGAATTCGACTCTGTCCAGAATCTCGCGATGATGGACCAAGATCGAGTGGATCGTGAAGTATGCGCCGTCGAAATCGTCGTAGGTCGCGATTGCAATGGTGAGGTCGGCAGATTCTCCGTGCGGCGGAGTTTCTTTCACCTGTACTGGCACCGCGCTCTGAAGCTTCTTCAGAGCGCGGTGCAGGGCTTCGTCGAACTCGGGCATCGGTGTGCTCCCTGGGAACCCGTGGCGTTGTATCGATTACGTCGGTTACGCAGGTTCCGTGGGATCTGTCGGCTTGGTCGGGCTGGTTGGGAACGTCGGCTCGGTGCGAGTGGTCGGCACAGTTGGGACAGTTGGGACGGTCGGCTCCGTCGGCTCCGTCGGCCCGGTGGGCTTGGCGGTCGTCGTTCCACCCGAACCTGACGAGCTACCGGTTGATCCGGAACCTGTGGAACTTCCAGACGATCCCGAACTCCCGGAACTACCCGAACTTCCCGACGATCCCGAACTTCCCGACGATCCGGGGTTGCCCGGCTCGTTTCCTCCCGGCTGATTCCCTCCCGGAGTATTACCACCGGGCTGATTCCCGCCTGGTTGCTCGCCTCCTGGTTGATTCGGATTCTGCTGGCCTCGAGTAGGAGCTCCGGAGAGGTTCGGCGTGTCACCGGCCGCGAAGGCCGGTGCCGCACCACCGAGGCTGATCGACGTCACGACCGGAACAGTTACCGCCGAGGCCGCTAGAACTGTCTTGACGAACTTGCGTCGATCAACCGGAACATTCTGAAAAGCGTCGCCGCCCATAGCGTTTCTCCCATGCGTCCGAGACGAGGTCGTCCTCACTCGATGTCGGGCAAAACGCTAGCATCCTTCCGGCAACTTTACAGACTGAACGCGCCGATATTTGACGGGTATGCGAATTTGAGTCCGGACTGCGCCGACTGTTCGGACAGAAGTACGGCGATCTCCTCCTGTTCAGGGGGCTCGTTTGTCCCGGTCGACAACCGTCAACCAACCGGCATCTCCCACGGCGCCACCGGAAGAGTATTTCCGGTCTCGAGGTAGGACTTCAGATTCGACAGCACCGCCGACCATCCGCCCGCTACCTCCATGCGAGCCGATTCGTCCGCTAAATCGGTGTGCTTGACGGTCAATCGCACGATCGCGCCGAAGGCTTCGATGTCGAAACTCACCCGCGAGATATCGACGCCCGGTTCGCCGTTCGGATCAGCCCAGGTGGTGACCAACCTGGACGGCGGGCTGCTTTCGACTACGGTGCCGACTACATCCGCGATGTTCGAACCGTCGATCCGGCGGTGCTCCCACGTCGATCCCGGCTGCCAGTCTGAGACGTTGCTGTGTCCCCAATACTCTGCAGTGGCCCCCGCGTCCGTGAGTGCTTTCCAGACGTTCTCGGCCGTACTGGCGATGTAGGTGACATATACAAAACTGGGCTTGTCGGTCATGGCTTCCTCCGCGAGTTTTTTGACGGCACTGAGCGCATGCAGGCGCGGTACCTCGAACTTGTTGATCCATCGCTCTCGAATCTCCTCGAGCGCAACGGGATTGAGATAGTGAAGTTTCGTTCTCCCCTGCCGTACCGTGCTGATCAGATTTGCATCCTCGAGCGCCGTGAGGTGTTGCGTGACAGCTTGGCGACTCATCTCGAGGCTCTCGCACAGCTCACCGAGCGACTGCCCGTTGGCTACGAACAGGCGGTCCAGCAGAAGTCTTCGCGTGGGATCGGCAAGTGCTTTGAAGGCTGCATTCATCCGGTCGTTCACAACTTCACGATATGCAAGCATTTACTTGCATGTCAATGGTTGGGCGTGCCGGGTTTCGGAAGTGGGGACAAATAGGGTGTGATGTCTTCAGGCAGATGTGATCTGAATCCCGGATCGCACCGTAAGAGAGGTTGGGCACATGGACTGGGCAGCAATTGGAGTGGGTGTCGGGTATGCCTCGGTGGCTCTGTCGATCCTGGTTTTCGTCGGCGGGTGCATCGCACTGTTCATTTTGTCGGTCCGCCAGTAGCTGACACCTCGACAAAGTGGTGAACACCCCCGGCGCGACGATCACACGCGTCTCGGGGTGATCGCCGCCGGAGGCTGCTTGATCGATTCGGACACACCGGCGCGCGTCGGACTGCTCGCAGAGAAGCTCGGCCGCGGTGGGACTACCGTAGGACTGTCGCCTAGAACTCGAGGAGTACGGAATGAGCATCCAGTCGGTTGAACCGCACCGCCACCGCGTAGTGGTGATCGGTTCCGGCTTCGGAGGATTGTTCGGCACTCAGGCTCTCAAAAAAGCCGATGCCGACATCACGATGATCGCGCGTACAACCCACCATCTGTTTCAGCCGCTCCTCTATCAGGTTGCGACCGGCATCCTCTCGGTCGGTGACATCGCTCCCGCCACGAGACTGGTGCTGCGCAAGCAGAAGAACGCCCAGGTGTTGCTCGGTGAGGTCGAGACCATTGATCTCGAGAATCAGACCGTGACCTCGCGTCTGCTCGAACGCGTCACGGTTACGCCGTTCGACAGTCTGATCGTGGCAGCAGGTGCCGGTCAGTCGTACTTCGGCAACGATCAGTTCGCGGAGTTCGCCCCCGGAATGAAAACGATCGACGACGCCCTCGAACTGCGCGGACGAATCCTCGGGGCCTTCGAACAGGCCGAACTGTCGGACGATCCCGCCGAGCGCGCGCGCTTGCTCACCTTCGTCGTGGTCGGCGCCGGCCCCACCGGGGTGGAGTTGGCCGGGCAGATCGCCGAGCTTTCCCGTCGAACGCTGGACGGCGCCTTCCGCAAGATCGATCCTCGTGAAGCGCGCGTCGTGCTCCTCGACGGCGCCCCTGCCGTGTTGCCCGTGTACGGCGGGAAGCTCAGCCGCAAGGCTGCCGAGACGCTCGAGAAGCTCGGCGTCGAGATCCAGCTCGACGCAATGGTCACCGACGTCGACAACGACGGTCTGATCATCAAGGAAAAGGACGGCACTCTTCGCCGCATCGAGTCGCAGTGCAAGGTCTGGTCCGCCGGCGTGCAGGCCAGCCCTCTCGGCAAGCAGCTTGCAGAGCAAAGCGGCGGAGAAACCGACCGCGCCGGCCGAGTGATGGTCAATCCTGACCTGTCGCTTCCCGGACACCCCAACGTCTTCGTCATCGGCGACATGATGTCGCTCGACAAGCTTCCCGGACTGGCTCAGGTCGCCATGCAGGGCGGCAAGTATGCGGCCAAGCAGATCAAAGCGTCACTGGATGGAAAGTCCCCGTCGGAACGAGTTCCGTTCAAGTACTTCGACAAGGGCAGTATGGCGACGATCTCGCGCTTCAGCGCGGTAGCCAAGGTGGGCAAGCTCGAGATCAGCGGCTTCATCGGGTGGGTTGCCTGGTTGGCAATTCACCTCCTGTACCTCGTCGGATTCCGTTCACGCGCCTCGACGCTCTTGTCGTGGGCAGTGACGTTCTTCGGGCGTGGCCGTGCTCAGATGGCGTCCACCGAGCAGCAGGTCTTCGCGCGAAACGCGATGGGCGAGTTGGAGAAGAAGAACAAGGAAGCGACGGAGTCCGGCAGCACTTCGAATGGCGAAGCCAAGAAGGCTGCCGGCAAG
This sequence comes from Rhodococcus sp. ARP2, assembly GCF_001029585.1. Classification (NCBI taxonomy): domain Bacteria; kingdom Bacillati; phylum Actinomycetota; class Actinomycetes; order Mycobacteriales; family Nocardiaceae; genus Rhodococcus; species Rhodococcus sp. ARP2. The sequence continues at coordinate 186,097 of NZ_LEKE01000011.1, forward strand.
CAGCAGAAGGCCGCCGGCTGATCGATCAGCACCTGGGCGAATAACGAAGGGCGGCTGTGGAGTTCAACTCCACAGCCGCCCTTCGTTATTTGATCGACTGCCGCGTGGTCAGTTTCCGATCTTCGCCACCTCGGTGATGTTCGCGAGGCGAACCTGTCCCTTGGAAACGAGTCGGCCGTTCTCGTCGGTGATGCGAACTTCCCAGAGTTGCTGGGTGCGTCCGCGATGAATCGGGGTGGCTTCAGCGGTGAGAGTGCCCTCCCGCGTTGCGCGCAGGAAGTCGGTGTTGTTGTTGACTCCGACTACGTGTCCTCGCTCGCCCAGCCACACGGTGCCGCCGACGCTGGCGAGAGACTCCACCACCGAGCAGTACACACCCCCGTGCTGTATCCCGGCGGGCTGGTGCAGCGTGGGCTTGACCGTCCATTTCGCCCTCACACGGTCTGGGCTCAGTTCGGTGTATTCCAGGCCGATGGTGGCGTCGAAGCCCGTCCCGAGCCGTTTCATCATCTCTGCGGTCTCAGCAGTGTCGACCATGCCATCTCCATCTGTGATTCTCTGGCGCCGGTGTGGCTGCCACTCCCTACCTGATTACACGAGAGGTAACTCGAGCCAGGAATCAGGTCTGGAAAAAGAACCGGCGGGTTTCCC
>NZ_LEKE01000028.1:0-25249 GCF_001029585.1 Rhodococcus sp. ARP2
GCGCTTCTTCATTCGGTGGGCGGAACAGGGCGCGATCACCGCGGGTGCGGACGTCGCAGCAGACGTTCTCACCGACATCTGGTTTCCGGCACTCACGCCGCCCACGACCGATGTTGCGGCGCCGCGATAGGTTGGCCCGATGCCACTCGACCTTCGAGCGATCCTCACCACCGTCGCTGCACTCCTGTCCGGGATACTCGCGGCGCTGGCCCTGACCAATCCCGTTCTTCGCGACTGGGCCATCGTGGCCTCCCCGTCGGAAGTAGATCGCTGGATCAGCAGCGGACCGACTGCTGTCGGACTCGGCGCCGTGATCGCCGTGCTTGCCTGCGCCCTCTCACAACGTCGCGGGTCCCGTCGGGCGGCGTGGATCGCGATCGCCGCCGGCGTCGCCGTCATCGCGATCGTTCGGGCAGTCGTACCCGAGGTTGCGTCACTGGACCTGCTGATCGCCTTGATCATCGTCAAAAGTGTTGCAGCCGGCACCATTCTGGGCTGCGTGGTTGCCGTCAGTTGGGACCGCACTGCCACGAAGAACGCGACACTCCTCGGCGTGCTCGCCACCTTCCTCGCGATCCGCACGTTCGCCGGTGGGACAGCCAGGATGACGACGTCTTCGGTGGGTGAGCCGTCGTGGTGGCTGATCGGCGCCACGGCCGCAGCAGCAATCGCCTGTGCAGTGACCGCGCAAGCCGGCTTCCGGATTCGCAAGCCGGACTCGGGTGAAATCCGCATCGCTCTCGTGGTGATCACCGCGCTGGCGATCGGGCATCGAGTGCTCGGCGCCGTGATCGACCGCCAGCAATACGCGTCTGAGGCGACCGCCTGGATCGTCATGGTTTTGGCGGCAGGCGCTGCGCTCGCCTTGACGTGGATCGCCGCTTACCGCCTCGGCGACGCCTCCGGTGCTGGTGGCAAGTTCCTCTGGGCGGCAACCGCACTGGCCGCTGCGTCGGCCCCGCTCTTCGTCGACATCGCGAAGGGTTCCGGCTACTGGGGAGACCTGAAGTCCCCTTGGGTACTGGTGCTTTTCGCGGCCCTGCCGGTCGCCGTCGGATTGAGACTGCACAAGCAGGTGCCAAACTTCGTGCCCATCGCCGTTCTCGTTGCGGTTCCACTGTCAGAACTACTGCCCTTCGACTCCGCGCACGGCGTCTGGTCAATCGCGCTGAAGATCGCCGCGCTGGGCCTCGCCGGCGGTTTACTGTTCGGTTCCCTTGCTCCCGGCAGCCTGGTCGACGCCACACTCGGACTCGCCATTCCCTTTGCCGCGATGACCTTCTCGTCGATCGCCATTCTCACCGATCAGCTCTCTTTCCCACCGATGATGACGTCGACATACATCCAAGGCCAGCTCGACATCGATGCGGTCTCTCCCCACGGCGACGGAGGATTATTCGGACGCGGCATCGGAATCACCGTCGACTACGTCACCGCTCAGACTGTCGGCACTGCAATCCTCTTCGCCCTGATCATCGGATTCTGTGGTGCGGCGATCCTTCGACGATCCCACCCACCCGTCGAGGTATCGGAACCCACCGAGACCGCCTGATCGGGACAGACCGATGACCATCGACCTCCGGTCATGCACCGGCGCCCTCGCGGCCTTTCTCTCGGGAATCCTTGCCGCCCTGGCGCTGACGAACCCAGCGCGAATGAGATGGCCTGTTACCGAACCGCAGTCGAAGATCGACCAATGGATCAGCAGCCAATCCACCAGCGTCGTGGTGGGTGCCATCGTCGCCGTAGGGGCCTGCGCGTATCTCCAGCACCGCCGTTCTCGCAGGCGTGCGTGGGCGTTTGTGTACACGGGCGTCGTCGTGTTGATTCTGATCAGATTCCTCGTCGCCGAAGAAGTCGGTCTTGATCTGCTGAGCGTTCTGGGTTTCGCCAAAACCATTGCAGCCGGACTCATCCTGGGCGGCACTGTCGCCGCATCGTGGGACAGCCGCCTCGGACGCAACCTGCTGATCATTGGCGCGGTGTCGACGTGGTTGGCCGCGCAATCGTCCACCGGCGATTTGATGCCCGTCAGCACGTCGTCCATCGGCGAACCTGCCTGGGCACTTCTGTTGCTGACCCTGATCTGCGCAGTGGCGTGCGCAGTGACAGACGACTCCGAATTGCGGATCAGCGAAAGCGAACCGGGCGTCGCCGCAGCCGCTCTGGCAGTTGTCACCGGCCTCGCTGTCACCCAACGGATTCTGAGTTCGGTCGTCGACCGGCAAGAGAACCCACCGACGTTTTCGGGTTGGCTGGTCATGGTCGCGTCCACCGTCGCCGTCCTCACCCTGACCTGGTTCTGTGTGAGGAGACTGGACACAACTTCAGGCAGTGGCGGATTCCTTTGGGCTGCAACCGCTGTTGGAGCCGCCGCCACGACGGTGTTCGCGGATCTGACCGACCGCTTCTTTCTCGACGGTGACCGAACCTCGCCGTTGGTGATCGCTGCCCTCGCGATCATCGCGGTCGTCTTCGGCTTGTCGCGTTCTCGACACCGGGATCGCACGATCGCAGGTCTGGCTCTGCTGGCTGCGATCCCGTTGTCGGAGTGGATCTTCGACGGCGAACACGAACTTGCTCTACTGCTCCGCATTGTCGCGCTGGGCGTCGGGTCGGGATTGCTGCTCGGATCCGTTCTGCCGTCGAATCCCGTCGCAGCGACGCTGGGGTTGACGATTCCTTTCACTGCCCTGGTCTTCATGTCGATCGGGCAGCACGAGATCGAGACAGTGTCGTCAACGTACGTTCAACACGATCCGCCCTCGACGTACGTCGAGTACAACTCTGAATTGCGAGCCTACGTCGACGCAACCGCGCCCGACGCAGCCTTCCGGGCCGACGCCGCGTTCGTTATCGTCGACGCAACTGAAGATCCGCCACGTTCCGACGCCGCGGCACTCCTGATGTCTGCAGTTGTCGTCGCCACCGGGATCGCGCTCCGCCGCCGCAGCCCCGTTGACACACCGTCACCGGACTGAGACCTCCTATTGCGGTGCAACTGGTACCGGATTGACTATTTTGGAGCAGTGCCCATCGCCCGCAGGACGCTGCTCGTCGCACTGAGTGGTGTGACGGCATTCGTCGTCACCGTCGTCGCTTTGGCACCGTTCGTGAACAGCCAGTCGACGTCGATTTCGACGGGCGACCGATTCTGGTCCATCTCGACCATCGGCGCCGGCGTCTTGGCTGTGGTCGCGGTCGGGACAGCCGCGATGATGGCCCGTTGCCGATTGCGGACCGCGGCCATGACGGTCTTCGGCGGCCTCCTACTCGAACTGCCCGGGCTCTACGATCACAACTTCGAGGCACTCTCGCCCGTCGGTGCGGGAGTCGCTGTCGGCGCGGTGACGGTTGCTGCCGCTCCCCGGGTTCGAGCTGCCTCGGTCGCGGGAACGATTGTGGCTGTGCATGTCTCGGATTCACTCCTGGACGAAGACGCAATTCCTCGGCGGTACGCGGACTACATCGCCGACAACACCAACCAGTTTCAACCACCGGTGTTGGGGGCAACACTTCTCGCGCTCGCTTTGGCCGCCGCCTGCGTCGCCGCGTTCTGGTTCCACGATTTCGACAAGGACCACCCCAAGGAACGGATGGCCGTTCGGCCGGTGACTATCGCGGCGGTGCTCACTCTCTTCGGGGTCGCGGCAAATTGGTGGTTCGAGATCACCACCGTCACGGCGGCCGTACCCCTTCTACTCGTCGCGCTCGTAATCACGGTGATCTGCGCGCGGGTGCTGGGCGACGGCGGTCGAATCCTGCTGATGTGTACCGCCGCCGTCGCAACTCTGGCGGCGGTTTCGGCGAACCGTCCCGCAACCGAAGCCATGGAATGGTCGAAAACCCCCGCCTCGACCGCCGTCGTGATCGGCGTCGTCATCGTCGCCGCGGCAGCAATCGGCGCGATCGCTCCCTCGCGGGTCGTCGGCTACGGATTGCTCCTGACGGTAACGGTCGCCGGGATCGTCAGCTACGCCACGTCGCCGTCGCCGAAGATCGGTGACGTTCTCACGATCAGCGATCTTCTTGTCGCCTTCACCTCTGCGGTCGTCACGTACGCGATCGCCAGCGCGATGTACCGAGAGCCACCGCGGACCGGAGCGTCACGAGCCCTCGTCGGACTCGGTGTCATCTTCGGCCCGACGGCGCTGGCCCTGCTCGTCTATCCGCAGTTCGACTACGGATGGACGGCGTACACGCCGCTCGACGAGAACAAGCCGTTCAACGGCATCACGACGGTCGGCCCGTTCGAAATCTCGACCGACATCCTGATACTCGACGCCGTGGCACTGATCATCGTGGCCGTCTGCGCCTATGCAAGTCTGCGCTTGGGGCGAGTCAATCGATCCGGACCTCCGCCGATCAGTCGATCAGATCCATCGACGCCAGGCGATGGAACACTTTGAGCGATCCCGGCGCCACCTCGTCCATCGCTGCGTACTCGGCGAGCGTGAAATAGCGGAACTCGGCGATCTCGCTGGTCGGGTGCGGGTCTCCGGCCATCTCCGCCAGATAACAACTCATGTGCAGTCCCGTGTCCGCGGAATGTCCGAAAGCGTGAGCCTCGAAGACGTCGAGGAACGTGACCGTCCCGTCGACCAGATCGACGTCGAGTTCCTCCCGAATTTCGCGGTGCAGTGCCTGCTCGGGCGTCTCACCCGGGTCGATCTTTCCGCCGGCCATGTAGAACGCGGTCTTGCCCACGGACCGGGTCTGGATCAGCTTGCGGTCACGAATGTGCGCAAGGGCGGCGGTACGGATGATCGTGGTGGGAGTCGACGAATTCACGTCGTCCAACCTACGTGTATCAGCGAGTGCCGATGATGTCCGAATCGACTCGCTGCACATCGAAACTGCCACGCCCGGTAATATGTACGCAAAGACAACCTCTCCGACTAGGTGAATTGTCTCGTTAATCCGATAGGTTCGATTTTGTTCGGACACCCCGCCGCCCGCTGACAACACGACGGAGTGCCTTTTGCTCGCTATCTTGCTTGCCCATGCCGTTGCCGCCCTCTTGGCTCCGCTTGTGGTGCGCAGGTTAGGGCGAAACGGCTTCTTCCCCCTCGCGATAGTCCCCCTCGCCAGCCTCGGCTGGGTCATCGACAAATGGGGCACCGTCGAGACGCTGCACATCACCTGGGTTCCCGGCCTGTCGATGGACATCGACTTCAGGTTCGACGCGCTTTCCGCCATCATGGCCGTGCTCGTCCTGGGCGTCGGCACGCTGATCCTGATCTACTGCGCCCGCTACTTCAACGACGACGAACCTCGACTCGGCATCTTCGCCGCCGAGATGGTCGCCTTCGCGGGTGCCATGTTCGGACTCGTGACCAGCGACAACATGCTGCTTCTCTACGTGTTCTGGGAACTGACGACGGTATTGTCGTTCCTGCTCGTGGGTCACTACGCCGAACGCGCCACCAGTCGCCGCGCCGCGACCCAGGCACTGCTGGTCACCACCGCCGGTGGTCTGGCGATGTTGGTCGGCATGATCATCCTCGGCCAGGTCGGCGGCAGCTACAACCTGTCCGAACTGGTCGCGAACCCGCCGACGGGGTGGCTCCCGTCCGTCGCGATCGTCTTGATCCTGATCGGTGCGCTCTCCAAATCGGCAATCGTGCCCCTGCACTTCTGGCTGCCAGGTGCGATGGCCGCGCCCACCCCTGTCAGCGGTTATCTTCACGCGGCAGCAATGGTCAAGGCCGGTATCTACCTCGTCGCGCGCCTGGCTCCCGGGTACGCCGATTCGCCGCCGTGGCGCATCACCATCATCAGTTTGGGTCTGCTGTCGATGATCCTCGCCGGTTGGCGAGCCATGCGCGCGTACGACCTCAAACTCGTCCTCGCCTTCGGAACCGTCAGCCAACTCGGCTTCATGATGGTCCTGGTCGGCATCGGCACGCGTGACGCCGCCTTGGCCGGCATGACGATGGTCGTGGCGCACGCGATGTTCAAGGCCGCACTCTTCATGGTCGTTGGCATCATCGATCACACCACCGGCACCCGTGACCTGCGCAAACTTGCTCACCTGGGTAAAGCGGCACCCGCTCTCGCGATCATCGCGAGCCTCGCTGCCGCCAGCATGGCCGGTCTACCACCGCTACTCGGATTCGTCGGCAAGGAAGCCGCACTCGAATCAGTTCTCGAAACGAACGCGCTCGGCCACTGGTCGTCGATCGCCGTCGTCACGGTGATCGTGTTGGGCTCGATCCTGACCGTCGGCTACAGCGTCCGCTTCATCTGGGGAGCCTTCGGGCGCAAGACCTTGAGCAAGCCGAGTCCGGCCGTGAGCAAGATGCACAAGCCGGGTTGGCTGTTCCTGTTCGCGCCCGGCCTACTCGCGGTTCTCGGTCTGGCCGCCGGCATTCTCTCGCCCCAACTCGAGAAGCTGCTGACGCCGTACTCGACCACGCTGGCCCCCGGACCTCACGCCGACTACCACCTCGCGCTGTGGCATGGATTCAACACTCCGCTGCTGCTCACCTGCATCGTCATCGCCGGCGGCATCGCGCTCTACATCGCGCAGCGTCAGATCAGCCGCCTGCATTTCGAGCACCCGCCGCTCGGCAACGCCGACCGTATCTACGACGCGACCCTGCGCGGCATGGACACCATCTCGATGCGCCTGACCGGTGCCACTCAGCGTGGTTCGCTCCCCCGCACGCAGTCGACGATTCTCGCGACACTGGTCGTGGTGCCACTGTTCCTGCTGATCATCGACACCGATGGCGGCGGAGTCGACCTTCGGATGTGGGATTCACCCATCCAGTTCACTATCGCGCTGATGATGATTTCGGCCGCCATCGCCGCGACGCTGATGCGCAACCGACTCGCCAGTGTCATCCTCGTCGGACTCACCGGCTACGGCTGCGGCGTGTTGTTCGCGCTGCACGGCGCACCCGACCTCGCGCTGACCCAGTTCCTCGTCGAAACCTTGACCCTCGTGATCTTCGTGCTGGTACTGCGGAAGTTCCCCGCAGAGGTCGACGAGAGCAAGGCAATCGGCTTCAAGTGGCCGCGTGCCGCACTCGCCGTCGCCGTCGGTATCACCGTCACCACCATCGCGGCCTTCGCCACCAATGCGAGAAACACTCGTCCGATCTACGAACTGCTTCCCGACGCGGCCTACGACCTGGGCAACGGCAAGAACGTCGTCAACGTCCTACTCGTCGACATCCGCGCATGGGACACGCTCGGTGAGATCTCGGTGCTGCTGGTCGCGGCAACCGGCGTCGCCAGCCTCGTGTTCCGCAACCGCCGCTTCGGTATCGCGCCGCGAGTCGCGGACGCCCCCTCCGTCATCGTCGACAAGGCAGCCGCCAACTCGGACACGACGTGGTTGCGCGGCGGAGACCTCATCGATCCTCGACACCGTTCGCTGGTTCTCGAGGTCACCACGAGGTTGATCTTCCCGACCATCATGGTGTTGTCGATCTACTTCTTCTTCTCCGGTCACAATGCCCCCGGCGGCGGTTTCGCCGGAGGCCTGACGGCGGGCCTCGCCCTCGTGCTGCGTTACCTCGCCGGTGGCCGCTACGAACTCGGTGAAGCCGTACCCATCGACGCGGGCAAGATTCTCGGCCTCGGTTTGGCGCTGGCCGCGGGCACCGCCCTGGTGTCGCTGTTCCTCGGCGCTCCGGCGCTCTCGTCGGCTGTCTTCGAGTTCACGCTCCCACTCATCGGCCACGTCAAACTGGTCACCGCACTGTTCTTCGACCTGGGCGTCTACCTCATCGTGGTCGGCCTGGTCCTGGACGTACTCCGAAGTCTCGGCGCCCGCCTCGACGCAGAAATCGAGGTGAAAGCACCATGAGCGCAAATATCGGAATGCTGATCCTGATCGGCGTCCTCACGTCGGCCGGTGTCTACCTGCTGATCGAACGAAGCATCACCCGGATGCTCCTCGGACTGCTCCTGTTCGGCAACGCCATCAACCTCTTGATCCTCACTGTTGGTGGATCGGACGGGAATCCGCCCATCGTCGGCCGAGATTCGGTCCACGAGGAGATAGCGGATCCGCTCGCCCAGGGCATGATCCTGACGGCCATCGTGATCACGATGGGTATCGCCGGCTTCGTTCTGGCACTGGCGTACCGGTCTTACAAGATCAACACCGCCGACGCCGTCGAGGACGATCCCGAGGACACCAAGATCCTCAAGCGTCGCCTGCCTGCCGACGCTCCCGACCACGACCGCTCCGACGACCCGGTCACCGGTGCCCCGAGCATCGGCGGTGACGCATTCGACAAGGACGGCAACCCTATTCCCCTCGAACAACTGGTCAACCTCGAGGACATCGAATGCTACGACGACCTCCACGACGGCGACTTCGAGGACGAACCGGTACCCGACTGGGCCACCGACCTTGCTCGTAAGAAGGAATCCGAGAAGCGGCGCAAAGACGCTCGCCAGACCAAGATCGAGGGAGGTGGCGGCGCATGACCATCTCGGACAACCTGATGGGAGCCCTTGCGCCCCTGCCCGTCCTGATCCCGATGCTGGCCGCAGCTGCGACGCTGGTTGTCGGCCGACGTCCGCGTTTCCAGCGTGTCATCACACTGATCGCGCTCATCGGCGTCGTCGCGGTGTCTGGCTTGCTGCTCTACCTCGCCGACCGCGACGGTACGACGGCCGTTCAGGTCGGCGGCTGGGACTCCCCCATCGGCATCACACTCGTCGTCGACCGTCTCTCGGCGATGATGCTCGTGGTCTCGTCGGTGGTGTTGCTCGCCGTCATGATCTACGCGATCGGTCAGGGTATTCGCGACGGCAGCGAGGCCCAGCCGGTCTCGATCTTCCTGCCGACCTATCTCGCATTGACCGCCGGTATCTCGAACGCGTTCCTCGCCGGTGACCTCTTCAACCTGTACGTCGGATTCGAGGTTCTGCTCGCCGCGAGTTTCGTGCTCCTGACGCTCGGTGCCAGCGCCGACCGCGTTCGGGCCGGTGTCTCGTACGTGATGGTCTCGATGGTGTCTTCGCTGATCTTCCTGGCGGGCATCGCCTTCGCCTATGCGGCGACCGGCACCCTCAACATGGCCGACATGGCCCTGCGCTTCGACAACATTCCGCCGGGCACACGAACCGCCATCTTCGCTGTCCTGCTCGTGGCGTTCGGCATCAAGGCTGCGGTCTTCCCGCTGTCGGCGTGGCTACCGGACTCGTATCCGACCGCGCCCGCACCGATCACCGCCGTCTTCGCCGGGTTGCTCACCAAGGTCGGTGTGTACGCGATCATCCGCGCGCACTCGTTGCTGTTCCCGCAAGGAGAACTCGACAACGTACTGATGGTGTGCGGCCTGCTCACGATGGTGGTCGGCATCATGGGTGCCATCGCGCAGAGCGACATCAAACGTCTGCTCTCGTTCACACTGGTCAGCCATATCGGTTACATGATCTTCGGTATCGCACTGTCCACGACGTCCGGGCTGTCCGGCGCGATCTACTACGTCGCCCACCACATCATCGTGCAGACGACGCTCTTCCTCGTCGTGGGTCTGATCGAACGACAAGCCGGGTCGTCGTCGCTGCGCCGACTCGGCGGTCTGGCGGCGGCCAGCCCGATCCTCGCGATCGTCTTCCTGATCCCGGCACTGAATCTCGGTGGTATCCCGCCGTTCTCGGGCTTCATCGGCAAGGTCGCGCTCCTGCAGGCCGGTGCGGCCGACGCCAGCGCGCTGGCCTGGATCCTCGTCGCCGGCGGCACGATCACCAGCTTGCTGACGCTCTACGCGGTCGCCCGCGTGTGGACCAAGGCCTTCTGGCGAGCCCGCGCCGACGCGCCCGAAGGTGACCTCGCCGACGTCAGCCCGTCAGCACTGATCGACGAGTCCGAAGAGGACATCGCGTTCGTCGACCGCGAGGACGTCGGCAAGATTCCGGTCTTCATGCTGATTCCGACGGTCGGACTCGTCATCGTCGGCCTGGCACTGACGGTGTTCGCAGGCCGGATCATCGACATCAGCGACAGAGCGGCGAAGGATCTGCAAGACCGGTCCATCTACATCGACGCGGTTCTCGGCAACCACCGACCCGTGCCGGTCGACGAAGCTCCCGTCGCTGCAGACGACCCTGCTGTAGCTCCCAGTACCGATGCCCCGAACAGCGACGTCCCGAACACCGATGTCCCGAACACCGAGGAGGCTCCGCGATGAAACGCGAACAGGTACTCCGCGTCGGGATCCTGCTGTGGCTGATGGTCGTATGGATCCTGTTGTGGGGCAACATCAGTTTCGGCAACATCTTCGGCGGACTCGCCGTCGGCCTGATCATCATGGTCCTGCTTCCCCTCCCTCGCGTACCGGTCGAGGGTCGGGTACATCTGCTGTCGATTCTGCGTCTGCTGTGGATGATCGTGTACTACGCGATCCAGTCGAGTATCCAGGTCGCGTGGCTGGCGATCCGTCCGTCGCCGCCGCCGGTCACCGGAGTTCTGCGGTACCAACTCGGGATCAAGTCCGACCTGGTTCTCACGCTGTGCATCGACGTACTGAACCTGATCCCGGGCACCATGGTTCTCGAGATCGACCAGAACCGGCGCATCGTCTACGTCCACGTGCTCGACGTCGGCTCGCAGAAAGCCGTCAGCGCGTTCTACCGCTCGGTGGAGGATCTCGAGCGGTTGTTCATCGCGTCGTTCGAACGTGATTCGGACTGGCAACCCAGCCCGTGGCACCAGCGCGACTACGAATTCGATGCACCCCGGCAGGAGGACCAACCATGAACGGGTTCATCACCACGATCTTGATCATTTCCGGAGTGATTCTGCTGATCGCCGCCGTACTGACCACGTTCCGATTGCTCGACGGTCCGAGCTCACTCGACCGCCTCGTCGCTCTGGACACGATCATCGCGGTCTCGATGTGTGGACTCGCCGTCTGGGCCGCGTACAGCAAAGACACCACGATCGTTCCCGCGATCGTGGCGCTGGCACTGGTCGGCTTCATCGGTTCCGTGTCAGTCGCGCGCTTCCGGGTGAGTGACCAGTGATCGGCAACATCCTCGACACGATCGGGGCCATCTCCATCTTCCTCGGCGCGCTGCTCGCGCTGACCGCCGCAGTGGGAATCGTTCGCTTCCCCGACACTCTGCGTCGTATGCACGCGGCCACGAAACCTCAGGTGGTCGGACTGATCCTGGTGCTGATGGGCGCCGTGTTCCTGCTTCGTGGGAGCGTCGACATCTGGATGTTGGTCCTGGTGGGCATCTTCACGCTGCTGACCGCGCCCGTGATCGCGCACAGCGTCGGCCGAGTCGCCTACCGCGAACAGCGCGAAGAGGACGACCTCATGAAGATCAACGAGCTGGAAGACCCGGACTCTCTCCTGTAGCGGCATCCCACTCGCCGTCGCGCTCGCCCCACACCGCAAGTGCAGTGCCGGGGCGGGCGAAGAAGGTGGCGAAGTACGCGACCGACATGAGAACCAGGACAGCCATCAGCAGCGGCCCGAAGATCGCCGGGTACTCGGCCATCTGCACCGCAGCGAACCGGTACGAGAGCAACAACCCCGCGAGTAGTGCCGAGCCACCGATCAACAGACGCACTCGGAACCACCCCCAGCCTCGCTCAGGATCCCGTAGCGCCGCATCGAGGGTCAAGCACAGGACGGCACCGGCAATGAGGTCGACGCCGTAGTGGAATCCGAAACCGAGCGTCGCGGTCAGGGTCGCAACGAGCCAGAACGATCCCAGGCTGCGAATCCACCACGGCCCGCTGCGCGAGTGGATGAACAATGCGACCGCCCACGCGGTGTGCAGGCTCGGCATGCAGTTTCGCGGTGCGGCGTCGTCGAACGGCAGCGACGACGGTGATGCGAAGTCGAAGTTGGGCACGATGTTCGGCCAGTAGTCACCGATCTGGAATCCGAACCCACGCGGACCGAAGGCGAACACCGGGCCGACCACCGGGAACAGGACGTAGAAGATCGGGCCGATCAGCCCGATGAGCAGGAACGTGCGCAGCAGGTGATGCGACGGCCATCCCTTACGTACTTGATAGAGAGCAACCACGATCACCGCGACCGGCAGTTCGACGTAGATCCAGTCGAGGGCTGCTGCACCGACGGGGCCCATGGCGTCGACGATCTGGCCCATCACCCACGACGGATTCCCGAGAGCCTGGTCGGCGAGCAACACGTACTCGTCCCACACGTCGGTGCCGACGAGAATGGTGATCTCCAGCCACGTCTCGGCAACCTTGGCCGCGATGATGAGCAACGCGCCGAGAGCGACGCCGTGCAGAACGCTGAGTCGACGCTCGCCGGACAACTTCCACACCGCGTACACCGCGATGGCTGTCAGTACCCAGGTGCCGCCGGTGCCCATAGTCAGCGGCCCACCCGAGAACCAGCGAATAGCGCCGACGACCACGTCGATGACAACGGCCGCGGATACCGCGTAGATGCGTTCTTTGTTGTTCAGTCCAACCAGCGCGAGAGCGAGACCCACCCAGGGCATGGTCGCCGAGCGAGGAACGAGGAAGTAGTCACCGAACAGGCTTTCCACCGGACCGAGATAGCCCTTGTACGACGCGAACGCCTGCACACCCAGGACCAGCACGGTCAATGCTGCTGTGCCGATCAGAAGGAGTCGATGAGAACTCGACCACGAACGATCCGACTGTCCGGGTACGCCCCCTCGTTGGGACCAACTGTCTATCAACACCGGACAATAGTAAACGCCGTGTGAACCGAATATGGACGCAGACTGGACAATCGGTCTGTATGCCCGTATTTCGACCCTACGAAACCATCGGCAACACGGAGTGCTCTAAGTACCCAACTCCGCGACCAATGCGTCGACTACCGCAACCAGATCGCCGCCCGTCGCTTCCGCGACACGGCGTTGACGCTGGTAGGAGGCACCGCGACGGGGAATGTCCGCCACCGACGCCAACTCGTCCGCGCAGCCGAGTGAGACCGCTATCGGCGCCAAGTCGTCGAGCAGGCGATCCAGATCGTCAGTGACGAGGCACTCGTTTGCGTCGGAATCGAGGATGATCTCGGCGTCCAGTCCGTATCTCGCTGCGCGCCACTTGTTTTCCTTGACGTGCCACGGCTGCATGTTCGGCAGAGTCTCACCGGCACTCAGTCTGCGGTCCAGATCGACGATGAGGCAGTGGACCAGAGCAACGAGAGCACCCAGTTCAGCGCGTGTCGAGACGCCGTCGAACACCCGGACCTCGATGGTTCCCCACTTCGGCGCGGGACGGATGTCCCAGTGCATGCCACCGATCTTGGTGATCACACCGGTCTTCATCTGGTCGTCGATGAACGACTCGTATTCGGCCCAGTTCTCGAACTGGTACGGAAGGCCCGCGGTTGGCAGCTGCTGGAACATCAACGCGCGATTGGACGCATAGCCGGTGTCCACACCGGCCCACATCGGCGAGGACGCCGACAGCGCCAACAGGTGCGGATAGCGCTGCAGCAGTGCGTTGATGATCGGGAAAACGCGATCCGCGGACGAGACACCCACGTGAACGTGCACGCCCCAGATCAGCATCTGCCGACCCCACCACTGCGTGCGTTCGATGAGTTCGTCGTAGTCGGGTGTCCGGGTGACCAGCTGCGTCGACCATTGCGCGAACGGGTGCGTGCCCGCGCTGATGAGGTCGACGCCGAGCGGATTCGCAGCGCGGCGAAGCAGATCCAGTGACCTGTCGAGATCACTCATCGCCTCGCCGACCGTCGAGTGAATACCCGTGACGAGTTCGACGGTATTTCGCAGTAGTTCCTTGGTGATGTGCGGGGTTTCCGAGCCGGCAAGCTCTTCGACCGCCGAAAACACCTCGGCTGCTGTGTTGGAGAGATCTCTGGTCTTGCGATCGACCAGCGCAATCTCCCACTCCACGCCCAGCGTCGGGCGCGGCGAACCTGGAAATGGAACTACCACGCAGAGAATCCAATCACAGTGTCGGTAAAAACACCGTGCTGGCTACTGCGTGGTAGTCGCCGGAAGTGATGCAAAACTCAGGTGAGTTTGTCAGCTCTTGGTGATGACACCGCAAGCGACGCGTCCGCCGGCGTCACCGGTGTCGAGGGTCTGCTGATCCGGTGCCGGCGCGTAACGCGTCGGGATGTTGCCGAAGTTGTCCGCACCGGCGTGGATCATGACGGATGTTCCACCGTTTGCGACCAGTTCGTCGACGGTGAACGCGTCGGTTGTGGTGACCAGCGTGGCGGTGCCGTCTTCGAGGACCTGAACCGAAGTGAGGTCACCGCTCGCCGGGTGGCCCGTGTGACCCTCGGCCTGGAAGTGTCCGCCTGCCGAGAGGAAGTTACCCGGCTCTCCGCCGCTGGGAGCTACGGAATTGGTCTCGCACTTGGCGACCTGGTGAACGTGGAATCCGTGGAAGCCGGGGGTCAGGCCCTTGGCGTCGAGGGTGACCTTGACGTCGCTACCTTCCTGCGCGAACGTGACCGTTCCGACCTTGGCGCCGTCGGTGCCGTTCAGCGTTGCGGTGACAGTCTCGGCAGAAGCGCCGGCGTGAGCCGTCTCGGAACCGTGGCCGCCCGCGCTTTCGTGCGCGCTGGGATCGGCTGCACCGGTCCACACCGGAGGAGTCGTGCCGGGGACGCTGCTGGGCTCTTCGCTGTTACTGCAAGCGGTCAAGCCGAAAGCGGCAATCGCGACTACAGGGGCAACGACGCGCCAGGACATACGCCGGGTGCTGCTGGGGGCCATCGAACCGCTCCTTTGAGGTGGCGAGAAAGTGCTTCTGATCATAACGGCGCGTGTAGTAGCTGGAACCGACGGGTCAGTTCCACCTTCACGACCGGTCAGTTGGAGGTCACGATCACGATCACGCCAGGTGACGCGTTCGCGATGCCGGCGAATCGAGGTTCTGCGGTGACTCCGAGTTCAGCTGCGATCTTCTGCGCCGCTGCCTTCTCCGCCGCGGACGATCCGTAGTACACCGTCGTCGTACTGACGGTGCCCTCGCTGTAGTTACCCGTCTCCTCGACGTTCCAACCTGCAGCCGTCAATTCCTCGGCAGTGCCTGCTGCCAGACCGGAGACGGTGCTGTTGTTGAGAACTCGAACGCTGATATTCGACGTGTCGACGCCGCTCGCGGAGCTGGAAGTCGTGGTCGTCGCAGTTCCCGAGGGACGCGACGTAGTGGTGGTATCGCCCGAAGCGGGTTGCGTCGTCGCTGCCGGCTTGGAAGTGGCAGATGCCGGTGCGGTGGCGCTCGTCGTGGCAGACGCCGAGGATTCGGTCTGCTCTGCTGCGGTGTTCTCGTCGCCCGATCCACCGTCGCTCGATCCACCCAGTGAGGCTGCTCCGAGACCGATGAACACGATCGCCAACGCGATCAACACCATGGCGATTGCGCGAAGCGGAGGTCCGGACGGCTGCTCTTTCGGGGTACTCACGATGTCGACCTTATCGCCAGTGTGTGGACAGCCCGATCATATGTACGCGTGATTCAGGTGACCTCGAAGCCGAGGCGACGGGCGGCCCTGGCCTTCTGACGGCTGGCACGCAGACGACGCAGGCGCTTGACCAGCATGGGATCAGCCGCCAAGGATTCGGGGCGATCGACCAAGGCATTGAGAACCTGGTAGTAGCGGGTTGCCGACATGTCGAACAACTCCTTGATGGCTTCTTCCTTCGCACCGGCGTACTTCCACCACTGGCGCTCGAAGGAGAGGATGTCGTGCTCCCGGCGGGTGAGGCCGTCTTCGCCCACCTCGTGCATGCCTGCTGTATCTACTACCGAATCGTCGGCGCCAGTGCCTTCGGACTGGTTCCGACTACGCGCGGTTGCGCCGTCCATGTCACTCCTCGACTGCTGTGCTCGGCGTCAGCGAGACTCGTATGCCCGGTGTTCTTTTCCGACCGATATTCTCGCGGCCGTGAGTTTCCCGGTCCCCTGGCCCGAAGGTAACTCACAATTTCCCCCGCGGCCCACGTTCCGACCGAGCAACGAATTACATCGCTGTTCTTCAGCAACCATTGAACCATGATCGAGTGTGCGGGCCGTGATAACTACGCGGGCGCGCCGCACTATCCTTGTCCGCATGGCTATCCTCCCCATCCGAATCGTCGGCGACCCGGTACTGCACAAGGCGACAGAGCCGGTCACTCAGTCCCCGGCCGAGATCGCCGAACTGATCGCAGACATGTACGAGACGATGGACGCCGCCAACGGCGTCGGTCTGGCGGCCAATCAGGTCGGCGTTTCACTCCGAGTCTTCGTCTACGACTGCCCCGGTGACGACCGCAGCAGCGAGCGTCGTCGCGGCGTCGTCGTGAACCCGGTACTCGAGACGTCCGAAATCCCCCAGACGATGCCCGACCCGGAAGAAGACTTCGAGGGTTGCCTTTCCGTTCCCGGCGAGCAGTTCCCGACGGGCCGCGCCGATTGGGCGAAGGTCACCGGCACCGACGCCGACGGCAACCCGATCGAGGTCGAGGGCACCGGATTCTTCGCACGGATGCTCCAGCACGAGACCGGGCATCTCGACGGTTTCCTCTACACGGACGTGCTGATCGGCCGCAACGCGCGCGCCGCCAAGAAGATCATCAAGCGTTCCGGTTGGGGCAAGCCCGGTCTGACCTGGACGCCGGGCACCGTCGACGATCCGTTCGGTCACGACGACGACGATTACGAAGACTGAGAATTCCGCTCTGAACGGCAACATTTCGATCGGTAGCCGGGTGGTTTTGCGATACAAGCTCCCACCCGGCTATTCGCATCCCATGACCGACGTCATCGGCATCCTCGAGGGCGCCGATCCCATCGCCGTCCGCAGCGGCGACGGTCGGCTGGTCCAGGTCTCCGCCGATCAGGTGATTGCACTCAAGACTCTCTCGGCCCGTCCGATTCGCATCGGCGAGATTCGAAACCTCGAAACTGCTGCTGCTGCGGCGTGGCCGGGGGTCGAGCAGGCGTGGATCGACGGTTGGTTGCTGCGCGCCGGTCACGGTTTCACCGGCCGCGCCAATTCGGCTTTGCCGCTCGGTGGTGCGGGGACGGTTGCCGGCTTCGACGCGAGCACTCTCGAACGGATACGCCAGTGGTTCGGTGACCGCGGCCTGCCGACCCTGCTGCTCCTCCCCGATCGACTCGGCACCGCTCCGGACGGGTGGACCAGCGAGAAGGAAACCATCGTGATGGCCGCCGATCTGGGCAATGTCACGCTGCCGCTCGGTCCTCCGGTCACCTCGTTCGCCGACCGCCCCGACCACAACTGGCTGTCGACGTACGACGCCCACGGAGATCCGGCGTACGTCGAGGCGGTCCTCACGGCTGTCGTGGGCAGTGCAACTTTCGGCGCGATCGGAAACACCGACACGACGCTTGCCATCGGGCGCGCTGCGCTCACCGAGGCACCCGATGGCAAGCGCTGGGTAGGACTGACCGGCATTCACGTCGCCCCTGAACACCGTCGTCACGGAATCGGGTCGCTGATCTGCGGAGATCTACTCTCCTGGGGTCTCCAGAACGGCGCGACGCACGCGTACCTCCAGGTTTCGGCGGAGAACTCCGCGGCGATCGCGCTCTACGAGCGGCTCGGATTCGTCGAACACCACCGCTACCGATACGCCACCGATCCTGTCGGCGGCTGACGCTAGGCTTGCCCTCGTGCGCATCGCTACTTGGAACGTCAACTCCGTCCGTGCCCGTACCGACAGGATCATCGACTGGCTCGGTCGATCCGACGTCGACGTCCTGGCAATGCAGGAAACCAAGTGCAAGGACGAGCAGTTTCCGTACGAACGCTTCAAGGAAATCGGCTACGAGGTCGCCCACGTCGGGTTGAGCCAGTGGAACGGTGTCGCCATCGCTTCGCGCGTCGGCCTGGACGACGTGCAGATCGGCTTCGAGGATCAGCCCGGGTTCGACAAGGATCCCGAAGCAGACCCGGTCCGCGAGGCACGTGCGATCGGTGCCACCTGCGGCGGTGTGCGGGTGTGGAGCCTGTACGTCCCCAACGGCCGTGAGCTGGAAGACCCGCATTACGCCTACAAGCTGGATTGGCTGGCGAAGCTGCGCGACGACGCGGAGGGCTGGCTCAAGCAGGATCCCGACGCGCAGATCGCACTGGTCGGTGACTGGAACGTCGCTCCTACGGACGACGACGTGTGGGATCCCGCTTTCTTCGAGGGCAAGACCCACACGTCGGAGCCGGAACGAGCTGCGTTCACCGCCTTCACCGAGTCCGGGTTCGCGGACGTCGTTCGCCCGTACACCCCCGGCCCCGGTGTGTACACGTACTGGGACTACACGCAGCTTCGCTTCCCGAAGAAGCAGGGCATGCGAATCGACTTCATCCTCGGCTCTCCGGCATTCGCAGCGCGCGTCGAGGCGGCCGAGATCGATCGAAACGAGCGAAAAGGCAAGGGCGCCAGCGATCACGCTCCGGTGATCGTGAATCTCGGGTAATCGTAAAGCTCGGAGCCTGATCGCCTGTTTGCAACCTTCGGCGGCTAGTCCTCGACGAGCAGTTCCAGATACTCGGGATGCTCGCCGAGGTACCGCTGAACATAGGTGCACACAGGCCGCACCGACCATTCACGTTCACGGGCGCAGTCCATCGCGAACTGCACGAGTACGGCTGCCAGTCCCTGCCCGCCGTACTCCTCCTTGACGACGGTATGCATGTACGCAACCACGTCGCCCGCTTCGGCTCCGCTCCCCGAAATCTCGTCCTCGTCGCGGTATCCGAGGATGCCGACCAACTCGTCGTCGGAGAGCAGTTCGAATCGTTCGTGCGACGGATTGTCCACGAGCGTGACTTCCGGTGAGGTTCCGGTTCTCGAGTTTTCGATGTCGTTCATTGCGGCGACCTCCACGGCACGATCTGCAACTGCGCGATCTGCGACTGCTGCGTTCGCACGCTCTCCATAACTGTGATCCATGCCACTCATAGAATCAGCTACCGACGACGCTGTCCCGGGTTCGACCAATTTTTGCACCGCGAACGACTCCACCGCAATCGCAGTGAAACGCTTTTTCGGGGTTGAGATAGAGTCGCCCGGTGCCGCTGTGACAGCGGGCACAAATTTCATACAACCACCACGGGGGCTCGCACCAGCGGGCTGAGAGGACGGCTAGGGCCGTCGACCGGATGAACCTGACCGGATAATGCCGGCGTAGGGAGCGCACCATGCAGGAGAAGTCTGTCCGTACGGCTGTTCACGCGACTGTCCACACCGCTGTGACAACCGGCCCGATCGAGGGCAGTAGCAAGCATTACGTCGAATCGGATTCTCTCCGGATCCCACTTCGACGCGTCACTCTCACCAATGGTGAGCATCTGGACCTGTACGACACGTCAGGTCCTTACACCGACACGGACGCCGACATCGACCTCGATGCAGGGCTCCCGAAGACCAGGGACACCTGGGAACGCCCGGAAAGCAATCGGACGCAATTGGAATGCGCCCGAGACGGTGTGGTCACCCCGGAGATGCGCTATTGCGCTGCACGCGAGGGCGTTTCAGCCGAACTGGTGCGTTCCGAGGTGGCTCGCGGGCGGGCGGTAATTCCCGCGAACCATCACCACGGCGAGCTGGAGCCGATGATCATCGGCAAGAAGTTCGCCGTCAAGATCAACGCGAATATCGGGAACTCGGCCGTAACCTCCTCTGTTGCAGAGGAAGTCGAAAAGATGGTGTGGGCGATCCGCTGGGGCGCCGACACCATCATGGACCTGTCCACCGGCAAGGACATCCACCTGACCCGTGAATGGATTCTGCGCAACTCACCCGTACCGGTCGGCACGGTACCGATCTACCAGGCACTCGAGAAAGTCAACGGAGATCCCACCGCTCTGACATGGGAAATCTACCGCGACACGGTAATCGAGCAGTGCGAGCAGGGCGTCGACTACATGACCGTGCATGCCGGTGTAAGAATCGGTTACATCGCTCTGACTGCTGGTCGCGTCACGGGAATCGTCTCGCGCGGCGGCGCGATCATGGCCGCGTGGTGCATGCACCACAGGCAGGAATCGTTCCTCTACACCCACTTCGACGAACTGTGCGAGATCTTGCGCCGATACGACGTCACGTTCTCCCTCGGTGACGGGCTTCGACCGGGATCGATCGCCGACGCCAACGACGCCGCCCAATTCGCGGAGCTTCGCACTCTGGGAGAACTCACGCAGATTGCGAAATCCGCAGGAGTCCAGGTCATGATCGAGGGCCCCGGACACGTTCCCATGGACAAGATCGAGGAAAACGTCCGTCTGGAAGAAGAGCTCTGCGACGAGGCACCGTTCTACACCCTCGGACCGCTCGCTACCGATATCGCGCCGGCGTACGACCACATCACCTCCGCCATCGGTGCGGCGATGATCGCACGGGCGGGAACGGCGATGCTCTGTTACGTCACACCCAAGGAACACCTCGGCCTGCCCAACCGAGACGACGTGAAAACCGGTGTGATCACCTACAAGATCGCTGCCCATGCAGCAGACCTGGCAAAAGGGCACCCGAATGCACAGGCCCGCGACGACGCACTGTCCAAGGCGCGCTTCGAATTTCGCTGGTTGGACCAGTTCGCTTTGTCACTCGACCCGGACACCGCCAGGGAGTTCCACGACGAGACACTGCCGGCCGAGCCCGCCAAGACCGCACATTTCTGCTCGATGTGCGGGCCGAAGTTCTGCTCGATGCGGATCTCGGCGGACGTACGTCAGTACGCGGAAATCCTGGAAGCGGAAATCCCGGAAACCGAGTCCATCCGGACCGAGCTGCCGTTTCCCCAGGTCCGGTCGGTAGGCTCGTCGTCGTGAAGCTGCTGCCCCTGACCCCCGCCGGACAGACCCCGATTCGGGCATTGACCATCGCCGGAACCGACTCCGGCGGCGGAGCCGGCATTCAAGCCGATTCCCGCACAATGGCGATGTGCGGAGTACACGCCTGTGTGGCCGTCGCCGCTGTGACGGTCCAGAATTCGGTGGGCGTCAGCGGATTCCACGAGATCCCGCCGGAGATCGTCGCCGACCAGGTGCGCGTCGTGGTCTCGGACATCGGCGTCGGCGCAGCGAAGACGGGAATGCTGGCCTCGACGACGATCATCGAAGCGGTAGCCGCAGTTGCCGCCGAGGTGGGGATCGGCCGCGACCGACCGATCCCGCTGGTGGTCGACCCCGTGTGCGCGTCGATGCATGGCGATCCGCTGTTGCACGAAGAAGCTCTCGACGCGGTCCGCAACACCTTGATCCCGGCTGCCACGGTGGTCACTCCGAACCTCGACGAGGTTCGGTTGATCACCGGCATCGAGGTCGTCGACGACAAGAGCGCCCGCCAAGCGGCAGAAGCATTGCATGCGCTCGGCGCTCAATGGTCCATCGTCAAGGGCGGCCACCTTCGTACTTCGGAGTTGTCCACCGATCTGTTGTTCGACGGCGACCGTTTCCTCGAATTCAGCAGTGCCCGGATCGACACCGGCAACGATCACGGCGGCGGAGACACGCTGGCCGCTGCGATCACTTGCGCTCTCGCACATGGCTATTCCGTTCCGGACGCGGTGGCGTTCGGCAAAGAGTGGGTGACCAAGTGTCTCGAGGCGTCGTACGACCTCGGCGCAGGACATGGTCCGGTGTCCCCGCTCTGGCGGCTCCAGGTTTAGTGCGCTAGTTCCGGCGCACGCGCCAGATTCCCAGGTCGACGGGAACTCCGTTGGGCGTGGTCGCGAAAAACCCTCGCCGCCACGGACGGATCGTGAGATCAAGATCCTCCAGGGTGCCGGCTTCGAGTTCCTCGAGAGTTGTCGCCGACATCATGACGTTGCCGTCGCCGCCCAAGCCCATCATCCGGGCGGCGATGGTCACGTCGACGCCGAGCCAGTCGTCGCCGATCTGGCGGGGGGTACCCGTGTGGAGGCCGACGCGCATGCGTGGGGTGTATCCGTCGAGGTCGACTTCCGCGAGTGCGTCCTGCGCGGTGAACACCGCCTTCAAAGCCGCATCCGGGCGAATGAACACGGCCATCAGACCGTCGCCCATCCGTTTGACGACGTGTCCGCCGTTGTCGGTGATCGGGGTTTCCACGGCCTGCGCCACGGCACGCAGGAGCGTCAGCGTGGCGCCGTCACCGGCTTCGAGTGACCAGGTGGAGAAGCCAACCAGATCGGTGAAGACGATGGTCAGTTCTTGATCACCGCGGCCGCGGCCCATCTTTTCCAGCGCCGCCTGCCACACCTGCAGTGCTCCGAGGCTCACTTCGCGAGTGGCTGCCGGCTTCTGATCGAGCAATCTGTCAGCGACGCGGGCCACGGCACGAGCACCGCCAGGACCTGCCAGCGAGAGCGGGTCTCCGAACCCGGGATCACCGGGTAGTGCCCGCCTCAGCCGTCGTAGCGCGTCGATGAGCTGCTGCCGACGGTTCAGTTCTGCCGCAGAGTTCAAGACGACGTCGACGACGCCTCGAACCGAGGAGGAAGGAGCACCTGTCGTGTCGGTGCCCTCCGGGGACAGATCAGCCATAACTCAAGCGTAACTCAGAGTTACAGACAGTGTGCTGCCGCCGTTCTCGCACAGTGGCCTCCTGGTCGCTCGCACAGTCGATCATTCGGTCAGTCGATCATTCGGTTCTGGCCTGCGTTCGAGCATCGCCGACGGGAACTCCGTTCGGGCCGCTCAAATCCTGGGCATACGTCGCAACTCCGAAGGCTACTGCAGAAGCGTTGGCAGCGAGCGCTTCGCGATCGATGTTCGCGAGGTTGTCCTGGGCACTGTGGTAGTTCGGGTCGAAGGTCTCCTCCGCTTCGCCGCCCCACTTCTCGGCCTGAGCCGGCGTCTTGCGTTCGTCCGCGCCGCTGAACACTCCGCCCGCCGGGATTCCGATCTCGATGAATGGGCCGTAGTCGGAACGCCCGTCGAAGTCCGTTCCGTCCGCCGCAATCCCTCGCCCGGCGAGAAAATCGACGAAGGTGCGCTCGATGCCCGCCGACCCCTCGGGCCCTGGCCCCTCCCCGACGGCATCCGAGTTGTCACCGTCGTAAGCCAGGTATCCGGCATTGGGCGAACCGAGCATGTCGAAATTCAGATACAGGGCGATGTCGGCCCGTTCCTGATCGCTCAGACCTTCCACGTAGCGGGTGGAGCCGACCAATCCCACTTCTTCCGCTCCCCAGAAAGCGAAACGCACGGCATTCTCGATGCTCGGTGAGCTTCCCATCTGCAGCGCGGTTTCCAGCACGGCTGCGGTGCCGCTTCCGTTGTCGTTGATTCCGGGACCTTCCGGCACGCTGTCCAGGTGGGCGCCCACGACAACCACGTTGTCGGTCGCGCCGGTCTTGGTCTGTGCAATCACGTTGCGCGACTTCGTCGTTTCCGTCGACGTGTCGAGAATCAGCGTGAGGTCTCCGGGCGCTACGGCAAGAGCCTCGCCCGACGCCTTGCTCACCCCGCCGGTCGGGATGCGGGCGTCTTCGGGTTCACCCAAGGTTGCCCCGCCCAGCATCGCGTCCTCATTGTTGGCAACCAACAGCGCTGCCGCGCCGCGGTCAGCGGCGATCTTCTGCTTGTCGCCGAACGGGCACACTCCGCGGGTGACCAGCACGATTGCACCGTTCACGTCGCGGCCGTCGTAGTCGGTGGCCTCGCACCCTGGTGTCTCGTCGGCGGGAATCACCACCAGACGCGCCGTGATTCCGGTCGGTCCCGTGGAGGGGGAATATGTCAACGCCCGCACCGGAACATCGGAGCCGTCAGTAGCTTTCAGGGATTCGGTGCCGGGATCGAAGGAGCTGAAGTCGAATTCCGGGGTACTGACGTCGAAGCCCTTGTCTTCGAGCAGGTTTGCCACGTAGTCGACACTGGCGTCGTAGCCGGGGGTTCCGGCCGATCGATTGCCGTCGTTGTTACCGGCGATCTTCTCGAGTTGCTCCAGATGCCCGGTCACGGCGTCGACCGTGACGGTCTCGGAGAATGCCACCGGGTCTGCCGGGACGGCTGCTTCACTTCCTGACGACGAGCATCCACTCACCACGAGTGCTCCAGCCATTCCGACCACAACCACACCGAAGAGTCTCATCTTCGGAGGATATCGGCCGAAGCACAGGAAAGGGACCCAGTACGAATGGTTTTTCGTACTGGGTCCCTACTCTGCTGTCACTCCTCGTTCTCGGTAGGTCTCCCGACAACACCTACCGAGGGAGCGACAAGATCAGGCGTCGCGACGATTCACGATGACAATACTTGCTCCGAAAATCACCAGAACGAAGGCCGCGAAGTAGATCAGGCTGCCCCAGGGTCCCCAGTGGAAATCAAGGCTTCCGCCGCCAGGGCTGAGGAAGTGGTTTGCGTTCGCGAACGGCAGGAACGGGGTGATCTTCTCGCCGACACTGCCGAACAGTCCGAACAGGCTCTCGATGAGTAGCGGCCAGAGCAGGAGCAACGCAATAGCGCCCGCCGACTGGCGGATGATCGATCCGACGCCGACAGCAAGAATCACGCAGAGGAAGGCGTACACCGGGATGCCGTAAATCGCACGCCAGTCATCGCCGGTCGACAGGGTCAGGCCCGTGCTGGCCTCGGTACCGGCCATGGCTTTGGCCACCGCGTAGGACCCGAAGGCGAGGACAAACGTCAGCACCGCGCCGAAGGCACCGATGAGGCCGGCTTTGGCGATGAGAACCGAGGCACGGTTCGGAACTGCCTGGAAGGTGGTGCGGATGGTCCCGAAGCGGTACTCACTGGTGACCGCGAGGGCCGCCATGATCATGAGAACCATGATTCCGAAACCCGAGATGCCGGCCGTGGCAACGGCGGTGTCGAGGTCCGGTGCTCCCTGGACGTCGGAGGACGTCAGAGCCGACTTGGCAACCGCGCCCATGATGGCCGCGAAGCCGAGAGCGAGCACGACGATGATGACCGAGCACCAGAGCGGCGACTTGGTCGTGGTGATCTTGATACGTTCAGCACTGAGAACAGCCATTACAGTGCACCTCCCATAGCCTGCTGTGTGTTTGCCTGCTGTGTGTTTGCCTGCTGTGTACTTGCATGGTGTGCACCAGCACCCGGATCGATACCGGACGCGTGGTACTGGACATCGTCTCCGGTCAACTTCATGAACGCATCCTCGAGCGACCCCTGCTGGGACGCCAACTCGAACAACACGATTCCCTGCGAACCAGCCAGACCGCCGATCACGTCAGTGGTCGAATCCACGACCACCAACGCCGGCGCAACACCGGAACCGTCCTCACGCACCGTCAACCCCTGCGAGAGCAACACACTGCGCAACGCATCGAGCTGAGGACTACGCACCCGCACCGTCG